>NZ_JAUBQQ010000061.1:0-36232 GCF_036701335.1 Microcoleus sp. Pol12B5
CTTCCCGCTTGATTTGGCTGCTGGTGAGACAACTCCTGTAGCTTTGGTTGCTCCTTCTATCAATGGCTAAGTTTTAGTCTGAGATTAACAAAAAGCGCTCCTAGTAATAGGGGCGCTTTTTGTTTGGGGAAAAAAGGTTTTTAAAGTTCTCCTTCTGTTAAAAAACTAAGTGATATCAAGTCCGCTTGAATAGTTGTCATTCTGAGTGCTGAAGAAATTGAAGAATCTCGCCCTTTCGGCAAAGCGCTTACTTCGTTGCGCTTGACTCATGACAAGTAAGCGTTTTGAGTCAACCGATCGCCCGGACATGATATGAGCAACGGCTAATCAAAAAACAGAATATCCAGAACCCCGCAGCAGTTAGAGTGTTGCGGGACTCTAACGTGCGATCGCATTTTAGGTTGAATTAAGTTGATTTACTTAAGAGCCGATCGCAAAATCTAAACTTTATCTAAAAATTAAAAGGTGAAAAATTAATTTTTCACCTTTTAACTCTCGACTTTCAAATTACCCGTTACTGAACAAACTTCTTGAATGCCAGAGTCACGTTGTGGCCACCAAATCCAAAGGAATTCGACAGCGCCACATCAACTTTTAGATCGCGGCTTGTATGAGGAACATAGTCCAAATCACACTCAGGATCGGGATTTTCTAGATTAATTGTCGGCGGGATTTTGTCATTGGCGATCGACATTACCGTCGCCACCGCCTCAATTCCCCCAGAACCGCCCAAAAGATGGCCGGTCATTGACTTGGTAGAACTAATTGCTACTTTGTAAGCATGGTCTCCCAAAGTCTTTTTAATCGCTTTCGTTTCCGTAGAATCGTTGGGAAGCGTGCTTGTGCCGTGAGCGTTGATATAGCTCACCATATCCGGCGTCAAACCCCCATCCTTGAGCGCTAAAGCCATGGCCCGCGACGCACCTTCCCCCCCCGGTACCGGAGAAGTCATGTGATAGGCATCGCAAGTTAAACCGTAGCCGACGATTTCTGCGTAAATCTTCGCGCCACGCGCCAGAGCGTGTTCCATTTCTTCTAAAATCAGAATGCCAGCACCTTCGCCGACGACAAAACCATCACGATCGCGATCGAACGGACGGCAAGCATGAGTCGGGTCATCGTTGCGAGTCGAAAGCGCCCTCGCCGCAGCAAAACCCGCCACGCACAAAGGTGTCACCGCAGCTTCGGTACCGCCGCAAATCATGGCTTGCGCGTAACCCCCCTGAACTAGGCGAAACGCATCACCCACCGCATTTGATCCGGCAGCGCAGGCAGTCACCGTGCAAGAGTTTGGTCCCTTAGCACCCGTTTGAATCGCCGTCAGACCTGCGGCCATATTCGCAATCATCATGGGAATCATAAACGGGCTGCATCGATCTGGTCCGCGAGTCAGATAGATCTCTTGCTGATCTTCCAAAACCTTTAAGCCACCAATGCCAGTGCCAAGAATGACACCCACCTGTTCTGCGTTCAGGTCATTAATCTCCAACTTTGCATCAGCAACAGCTTGTTTGCTCGCTGACACCCCAAATTGAGCAAAGCGATCCATCCGCTTTGCTTCCTTGCGCTCTAAATAGTCGTGTGGGTCGTAACCCTTCACCTCTGCGGCAAAGCGGCAGTCGTGCCGCGACGGGTCGAATAAGGTGATCGGGCCTATACCATTCTTCCCGGCAAGCAACCCGTCCCAATATTCGGACAAGGTATTGCCGATCGGTGTAATCGCGCCGAGACCCGTGATAACAACGCGCTTACGCTCTAAATTTGTCATGATTTCAGTTTCAAAAAATTAAACACCCAGAACGCAGAACTAAAGAGGAGTTTCCAGTTTTATAACTTCTCTCCTCTTAGGGGAAAAGACAGGTATTTTATGCTTTTGGAGCTGCAAGTTGGCTGCTGATGTAATCTACACAAGCTTGAACCGTAGTAATTCCTTCGGCTGCTTCGTCGGGAATTTCAATATCAAACTCTTCTTCCAAGGCCATTACCAGCTCTACTGTATCTAAGGAATCTGCTCCTAAATCATTAGCAAAGTTGGCTTCGGGCTTGACTTCGCTCAGCTCGACTTCCAGTTGCTCTTTCACAATTTTCTGGACTCTAGCAAAAATGTCGTCTTGGCTCATAACATCGTGTCCTCATTGGTTGCTGCGTATCTAATCTTATCCGAAAGGGGGATCTGCAGGACAAAGGCTGGCCGCTTTTCTAAGTGACACGGGCCAGGGACAATTGGGACACGGACGATCGCAGCAACTCTAGGACTGTTATGGGGTGGCATCGCTATTTGAATAGTTCTGGAGGCATAAACTCTATCTGGCGGTGTACACCGTACCTTACCGCTACCAATAGTGTTGCAAAGCAATTTTTGCGTCCCGGACTGATTGAATGACTATCTGCAACAGATCATGCCCTAGTGACTGCTTGTCCCCTAGAAATTCTCAAAAGCAACGCCCAAACGCATACGATCCGTCTTGCTTTCCTACTTGCGCTCGCACTCAGATAACCTCAACGAGCTCAATGGAAGTATCGCATCTGTACAACGATGGAGTTTGCCTACGCTGCGTTCCCGACAAACACAAACCACCTCTTAGCCCCTATTTAGCGCCTGCTGCACCATGTACTCCCCGAGTTTCCCGGATGCGCCTACGATAAAAACTTTCTTCATATTCCTTCCCTACACATAAGGGCTGAATTGAGCGGCAAACGAGCGCCTCGATCTCAACACGAAAATATCACTTTTGTCCGATCCAAGGATATGTTATACACCGCTCACTTCACAATTACTTATGTTTCGCGATCGCCCATAGCTTCTCTGGACTCAACAACGGACCCAACCATCTTTGCTTTGCTTAATCTCGGCTGAAAAACGACAAATTTAACAAGCCCGATCTGTTCCGCCTAACGGTGTGATTGAGGGGCTGTCAAAACCATTGCATCTACACCAGTGACTTTCGCCAGTCGGCTCCAAGCGAATTTTTACACAGCTTAACATCAACTCTACTTACAGGATCAGAGATTGCACTTTGTCCATCAATTGTGGATGATTCCCCTAATTTCATGGATTTTCAGGAAGAAGCGCCTCCATATATGGGGCAATATAATTGCGACCTTTTTCGATATAGTACGTTGTAAACAGAGATTCAAACTCCTGTTTTACTAATTGAATGGCAACATTCAAACGGGAGCGACCACATACTAAAAACAGAGCCGTGGAATAGGCATAGTATTCTTTATCTTTATCAGGAATATTTTTCTTGAATGCAGCTTGGTAAAGCTCACGTACCTCATCCATCAATTGTTGAATGGGTGGAGTAAAATGAATAGACTCTCCACTTGGGAGATCGATTTTTTTATCTTTAATAAATCCAATTACCTTGTTCATGCATTCACGGGTCTGTTCAACTGATAAGCATCCCTCATCTTTTCTTCTAAATCCCCCTTGAATGCAACCATTTGTAACTTCTAGAGCTCGTATAATTGCGAGTTTATCAAGCTCTTTTGATTCGATTTTCTGCAAGTCATGAATATGATGCTCAATCCGTTTACTAAATCCGTGGAAATCAGTTTCAAAATACTCTTTGATATCTTCGATCTGGGCTAACTGTTGCCAGTCGAACATTATTGAGTTTAACATTATTGAATTCCCTCCAAATCATTCATGTTTAGGCAGTATGGGTGGCTAAGGACTACCTCAATCCGCTCAAAATAGTCATTTTTATCCTAGCGATACTCAAGCGTTTTGAAATCTCGATCGTAGCTTGCCCGATCATCACAACTTCAAGAAGGCGTTCTTGAAGTTGTGATTGAACTCCTCGGCAATACTTCTGTCATTTGGATAAGCAAAGTAGCAATTCCCATCAAGGTAGGTAGAATTGTAGGAGAAATCAGTGGGTTGAAACCCCTCCTCCAGTAACTTTTGCCCTTGATATTTGTGAGGAGCTTTGTAAATTGTGACGGTTTGGGGAAATTGTGCTTGACCCGACTGCATGATTTGACATGTGGGCTGAGATGAAAAGCAGTATCATAAACTACCGCTATGTCTGGAACCCGATGATTTTGCAACTACCGACAGCATTGAAGTACAGTCCCACCGATAACCCAGCAAACTAACGGTTTTGTTCAGCAACCTTGGCTTATTTACTCTTGAATCATAACACTCTAATGGGTCGGCTGTAACGATGTGTTATGCTCGATCGCCTAACAATTACTTATGCTAGTGCGCGCGCCCTTCGCCTTTGGGAACTGACAAACTTAGTAACTCATTTTTGCTTGCCCAGCAGCGATCGCAGATACATAACTTTGACGGTGCGATTGATTCCAGTGTCTAGACGAACCATCAGCGATGGGATTTTTCCAAAAGCGCCTTCAGCAAATTAGCGCGATCGCCCCGCCACCAACCTGAAAACTGCGTTTCATCTGTGCCTTCAAAGAGGGGGGCTTTCACGCTAGTTTTCTGTAAGGATATGGAGAGGAGAAACGAAGCAGGAAGCATCCCGACCTCCAGCGCTCTCGTTTCTTTTCCCTTGCCTTTTCTCCCCTGCAGAAACGATTATGCCATCCCCAAATCTCAAATATGCTTACTTTCCTGGTTGCGTCGCCCAAGGGGCCGCCCGCGAACTTTACCTTTCTACCCAAGCGCTGACTCAAGCGTTGGGGATTCAACTGGTGGAACTAAAGAAAGCTTCCTGCTGCGGTTCTGGCACTTTTAAGGAAGATTCGCAGTTGCTGGAAGATACCGTCAACGCCCGCAATGTTGCTTTGGCTGAGGAATTGAATCTGCCTTTGCTGACGCATTGCAGCACTTGTCAAGGGGTAATCGGTCATGTGGACGATCGCCTCAAGGAATCTCAAAAAACCGATCCCAACTACATAGAAAAAGTCAACGGTTTACTGGAAAAACAAGGCTGTTCGCCTTATCAAGGCAGTACCGAGGTGAAACATCTGTTGTGGGCGATCGTTGCCGATTACGGTTTGGAGGAAGTTCAGAAGCGAGTCACCCGCAAGCTTTCGGGCTTGAACTGCGCGTCTTTTTACGGATGCTACCTGCTGCGAGCTCAGGATAAGCTGCTTTACGATGACCCGCACCAACCGGAATCGATGGAAAATGTGTTTCGGGCGATCGGGGCAACTCCGGTTTACTATCGAGGCCGGACGCAGTGCTGCGGCTGGCCGTTGGCGAGTTATGCCACTAACCAATCTTTTCAGATGGCAGGCAAACATATTCAAGATGCTCTTGACAATGGCGCTGATTGTATGGTAACTCCTTGTCCGCTTTGTCATTTAAATTTGGATTCGCGGCAGCCGGAGGTGGAAAAAGTAATCGGGCGCGAATTGGGTTTGCCGGTGCTGCATTTACCGCAGTTGGTAGCTTTGGCTTTGGGTGTGGAGCCCAAAAAACTAGGACTCGATCGACATATTGTTTCAACAAAGCCAGTTTTAGAAAAATTAGGCTTTTAGTCGATCGATTGGCGCGGGTTTGTCGTAAGGGCTTTAGTCCTTTCTCGTGTTAAATCCAGGTTGGTAGTAAAGACTTTAGTTTTTTCTCACATCAAATCCGGGTATCCGCTCAATAATCCGGGGTAAATCGCTCAAAAATGCACATCAAATGACGCAAAATCGTTCCTGAGTGGGTAGTCCGCCCCGAATTATTGAGCGGATACAAATCCGGTTAGAGCGGAATTATAGCCGAGTGCTAGCGGGACGATCGATCGCGCTCATACACTCTTGAGTTGATAGAAGATACCGTCAAAAATGGGTCGTTTTGTCCCCAGAGGTGGTCTAGTCTTCTTCTGGTGGGGCAGCAATGGCGCTGCGGAGTTATCACTCGTTGTCGGTGAAGTTGCTCGACAATGCCATTTATTTCTGATCTTAGCTCGTCATCAGAGAGCCCAAATGGTTCTTTAAGCTATTGACACCACCAATAGAAGAATCGGTCTAACGGCGAGGGCTTCAGCGAACGGCGTTGCAAGGTGGCTACACCACTGATAACCTATGCCTCAGTTCCGTTGCCAGCCCTTGTTAGACTGCTATTGCTCTCTTCGCATTCCATAGCCCGGATCTACACTCCAAAGCAAGTGTGGTGGTTGGTAGGTTAATATGCAGACAATAGAAACAGAAGTTGTATACAATTACACAAAATAGTTTTTTAAGACTTCCTAACTGCCTAGTTATGGATAAGGGATCAGCAATGAAACGAAACCCAGTAAATCTCACACGTTCGGTATTCCTATGGGCAATGCTAGGAATCATTTGTGGTTTGTTTGGTGCAAGTTATTGGATATTTTTGTCTTACATGATGGTGGGATTTGAATATTTTAGTGGACATTCTCTACTAATCATCATGCCGCTTGCGGGTTTACTCATCGGTTTGCTCATTCATTGGCTGGGAAATCCTGGCGAAATAGGGTTGATTATTGACAATATTCATCTCAATGGTGGGCGGTTACCAATGAACGAGAATCCTTCGATGATTCTGTCGTCGCTAATCAGTATTGCAAGTGGAGGCAGTGCTGGTCCAGAAGCACCAATGGTGCAAGTAACAGGTTCAATTGGTACGTGGTTAGCCGATCGCTTTCAATTGAGCGGAGAGGCACTACGAACTTTGAGTATTGCGGGCATGGCATCTGGTTTTACAGTTTTGTTCGGCGCTCCATTGGGTGGTACTTTTTTTGCTTTAGAAATTCTGCATCATCAGAATGTTGTGGAGTATTTTGAAGCAATATTGCCTGCGGTAGTGGCAAGTTGTGCAAGTTACACTATTTTTGTAGCAATTACCCAGCTTGGAATAGGCCCTACCTGGCATTTTCCTCAATACAATGTGGATAGCCTTTATGACTTTGGCGCAGCGATTGCTTATGGAATCGTAGGTGCGCTCATGGGGTGGCTTTTTATCGCTGTATTTCGCGGTCTAGGCCGCTTGTTTGATTCGATACCCAGTCCAATCTATGTGCGTACTACTTTAGCTGGGCTAGGACTTGGTGTTTTGTCAGCTTTATTTCCGCTCACTCGTTTCTTTGGTGAACATCAAATTGAAAAAATTGTTGAGGGAAACTTTTCTTTGGGATTTCTCTTAACTTTAGTTATTGCTAAAGTGTTTGCCATTAGTACGACTGTAAATGGAGGATGGCGGGGGGGGATTATCATCCCACTGTTTTTTATAGGAGCCTGTTTAGGAAAGGCAATCGCTATCATTAATCCCGCATCCAACGAGACTTTGGCAATGATTTGTGTAATGGCTGCTCTGAATTCAACCGTTACTCGAACTCCAATTAGTACAACTCTGCTACTCGCCAAGTTGACAGGATTTAGCACTTTTACACCGATTCTCTTCGCTAGTCTCGTGGGTTTCTTCTTGGCTCCCCGCTCTCCCTTCATTACCTCACAGCGTAAAATTGATTAACAAACGGCTAGAATTCCTCTAATAGCTCCGTGTACCGATGAAAAATACGTGAATTTGCGAGGGTAGAGTCTTAAAGATTTTGTGATTACAAATGCACCAATGGCATCAAACAATATCTAGCCGTTGATACTATTCAGCTTGCCGTTTTTTATCCATTCCACAAAAGCCAGGATGTCCGATGACTGTGGCTTGATTGAAATGTTGAGTCACAACCTCGATTATTTTCACACTCGGGCCCGTCAATATTCCGAAGATTACCATTCTGCAAGGGTAAGGGGTATCACCCGCATAAAATCATCGGAGTTTGGTCAAGAACTTTGGGCCCACTCTCACCAATCCTAATGCCAAACTCAATTTGTATTTAATCAGGCTGATGCTCAAACGGTTGGCGAATGACAGAGAGCCCAAAAGGGTTCCATAAGACTCCCAGGGTGAATAACTGTGAAGTTTTGTCGCTTTTTCGCGAAGTGCTTCCAGGCACTGCGGTAGACTAACCTTTAATTCTCTGTGCAGGCTATAGCGGTGTCACCTCGCCGTCAAATCTGTTCACTTGCAGAGCCAGCAAATTTTTAGTGACTCGTTGGGAGCCTTTATTCAATGTCTCATTCAGTCAAAATTTACGATACTTGCATCGGCTGCACTCAATGCGTCCGCGCTTGTCCGACTGACGTTTTGGAGATGGTGCCCTGGGATGGCTGCAAAGCAGCTCAGATTGCCTCATCTCCCCGCACCGAAGACTGTGTAGGCTGCAAGCGGTGCGAAACTGCTTGCCCCACCGATTTTCTGAGCATCCGGGTTTACCTGGGAGCAGAAACTACTCGCAGTATGGGTCTAGCCTACTAAATATCGATCGACACACTGATCGAATTACGGGTACAAAAGAGGGGGCAATTTAATCGCCCCCTCTTTTTTGTCGCGGAATCTGCATTCTGGGGCCGGAAGAAGGTAAAAATGATAAAACTTGAGTTTTATTGTGATCGCTAAGCAGGAGTAGTACGTTAAATGTGCGGAATCGTTGGCTATATCGGCACGCAAGCAGCAAGCGAAATTTTGCTAGCAGGATTAGAGAAACTAGAATACCGGGGCTACGATTCAGCGGGCCTCGCTACCATCTCCGAAGGAGAAATTACCTGCATCCGAGCCAAGGGCAAATTGCACAACCTCCGGGAAAAGTTAGCAGAGATAGACTCTCTGGCTCCCATCGGCATCGGACACACCCGCTGGGCAACTCACGGCAAACCAGAGGAATATAACGCTCACCCTCACCTAGATAATAGCGGGCGAATTGCGGTAGTTCAAAATGGAATTGTCGAAAATTATCGCGAGTTGCGGGAAGAATTGAAAGCAAAGGGACATAAATTTGTCTCCGATACCGATACAGAAGTTATTCCTCATTTAATAGCTGAATTCCTGAAAGAAGCAAGAAGGGAGAAAGAAGAAAAAAATAAAAAAACAGAGAAAATTGCTGATTTATCGTTTTTGGAAACGGTTTTAAAGGCGGTAAATAAATTAGAAGGAGCTTTTGCGATCGCCGTTATCTGTGCAGATTTTCCCGAGGAAATAATTGTCGCCAGACAGCAAGCTCCTTTGGTGATTGGCTTTGGTGCCGGTGAATTTTTCTGCGCTTCCGACACGCCGGCCTTAGTATCTCACACCCGCACTGTTTTGTCCTTAGAAAATGGTGAATTGGCAAGGCTAACTTCGATGGGAGTGGAAGTTTACAGCTTTGCAGGGGAAAGGCTGAAAAAAAGCCCGCGCATCCTTGGTTGGAGCCCGGTTTTAGTCGAGAAACAAGGCTTCAAACACTTCATGCACAAGGAGATTTACGAACAGCCAGCCGTAGTCCGAGCTTGTTTGGAGGCTTATTTAGACAGCGATTGGCAGCCAGGAAATCCGCGCTCTCCCATCAATCTCAACTTGCCCAAGGAACTTTGCGCCGATGTCGAACAAATTTCGATTCTTGCCTGTGGAACGAGCTGGCACGCTTCGCTAATTGGCAAATATTTGTTGGAACAATTAGCTAATATTCCCACTGCGGTGCAGTACGCTTCTGAGTACCGCTACGCGCCCGCACCGTTGACAGCAAATACTTTAACTATTGGGGTAACTCAGTCGGGAGAAACGGCAGACACGCTGGCTGCTTTGGGGATGGAACAACAGCGCCGCGCGGGTTTTACTGATAAATTCCGGGCGAGAATGTTAGGCATTACTAACAGGACTGAAAGTTCGATCGCCCACATGATGCCGCAGGTAATCAACACCCACGCTGGTATAGAAATCGGCGTTGCTGCCACTAAAACTTTTGTCACTCAGTTGATGGCATTCTATTTCTTAGCTTTGGATTTGGCGCACCAGCGGCAAACAATCAGCACGGAGAGATTGGCAGAAATTATTGTTGGTTTGCGCCAGTTGCCGGCGGAAATTGAGAAGTTTTTGGAGATTCAAGAACAGTATGTGGAGGAATTGTCCCATCAGTTTACAGAAACCCAAGATTTTATCTTTTTGGGGCGGGGAATTAACTTTCCGATTGCTTTGGAAGGGGCGCTGAAACTGAAGGAAATTAGCTACATTCACGCCGAAGGATATCCCGCCGGAGAGATGAAACATGGCCCGATCGCCCTTTTGGATGCAAAAGTGCCTGTAGTGGCGATCGCCATGCCCGGTAGCGTCTACGAAAAGGTGCTTTCCAACGCTCAGGAAGCGAAAGCGCGCGACGCCCGTTTAATTGGCGTTACGCCGAAGCAAGGTGTGGCGGAAGCTGATATTTTTGACCACATTTTGCCAGTACCTTTGGTGGATGAATTGTTGTCGCCGATTGTGACAGTGATTCCGCTGCAATTGTTGGCTTATCACATTGCCGCGCGTCGCGGTTTGGACGTGGATCAGCCGCGCAATTTGGCGAAGTCGGTGACGGTGGAATGAGGGAAGTCAGTTGACAGTTGACTGTTGTCAGTTGACTGTTGACTGTTGACTGTTGTTATTGGTTAGTTCCCATGCCCAATGTCCTATTCCCAATTCCCTCTTCGCACACTCCGCAAATCGCCGCTAACAGCAACCAGCTTATAGTATTGACTCGGAAATCAAACAGTGTTACATCTACAGTGTTAAATAAGGTGCAGGCTGCGAAAGCTAGTAGATAACTGAAGAAAATTAGACGATCGGCAGCTTTTACCTCTTGACAAACTACATCATTTGTGATAATAACTATGGAATTTTGATTTGACACTAAAGCATTTTCCGCGACTTCCTGTATTGGTATTTGCTCCTGTTTAATATCCGCAGGAAAAAGCGGCCAATTCGCCAGCCGCAAAACACCTCTACCCAAAACCCAACCAACTAAACCACACAAAAAAAGCGTTGCGGGTATTCCCGTTTCCGCAGTCAACATCAGTATCAAACTGTGAGGATGACCGAGCCATTCTTGCATCTGAGCTTGATAGAGAGGCGTAAAATTTCGCAATCCCCAACCCGTCCAAGGACGCTGCTGAGTCATAGACCAAGCAAATTCCCACTGAGTTTTTCTCAAAGTAGCAGTCGGCCGATTTGGGAACATCTCGTCGGTGAGTCTAGCCCAAAAGAAAGCCGGAACAATTCTTCGTAAAGATTGCCGCAGTGGTTCCGGACCAAAAGCAGACAAAAAAACTGTGCTAGCCACACTAAAAACCGCAGCTAATAGTTTTTTATAACCCGCATAAAATGCAAAAGCCAAAACTGCGACAACTGCCAGTCCCCAAGCATTACGAGAATTAGTAAAAATCAAAGCAACAGCATTTCCGATCAATGCCAAACTTAAAAATAGGAATCGGTAATTGGGAATTGGGAATTGAGAATTGGGCATCGGGCATCGAGCATCGGGCATCGGGAATTGGTAATTGGGAATTGGTAATTGGTGACAACTGCCAACTGACAACTGACAACTGACTTGTCCCATCCACAGTCCCATTGCTAAAATAAAAGCAATTGTCAGATAGCAAGCTAAAATATTAGCGTACATAAATACAGAAGCCATGCGCCCGGGGGGATTGCCTTTGGGTTCGAGTACCCAGCCAAAAACAGGCTGCAATTGATCGATGCCACTCCAACCTAAAAATTGCTGTCCCAGGCCTAAAATTATCACTGGAATTGAACTAATTACGATCGTCCAAGACAATTGCCGCAATTGAGGCAGAGTTTTAATTAAACTGCTGAAAGTGGCAAACAATATAAAGAACGGCAAGAAATTGTACAACCCTACAAAAGCCTCGCTGCGGTTGTTGGCAAAAACCGCTGTGATGACTAGCAGCGCGCTCAGAATTGCGAATCCTCGATTCAACGGGCGCCGAATAATTTGACTGAACTTTTGCTTGCAAGTGCCGACCAATCCCAGGAATAAACCTAAAGCTCCCAAAATCGGAATTAAGGGAAAAATCAGCATCCCCACTTGGGCGAAATTCCAAGGGATTTGCAGGTGGGGATCTGGATGTTTTTGGAGACGAGACTTGAGATTTTCGGCTGTCTGTTTGGCAGCTAATTTCAAGCGATTTTTGATATTCACCCACACTCCCAATCTCAAATCTAAAATCTACAATTTACCATCGTTAAGCTAGTTCCCAAACGCATTCCGATCGCGTTAATCGAATTTGAGCTAGGGCAAAAATGGTCGGGATAATGCGACCGTAGTTCGTGGAAATCGATCGCCAACCCAAATCCGCTAAAAACCAAGTCCACATCACCGGGCCAACCAACGAAAATACACTCCGCGTTGCACCGTAACGAGCCGCACTCACCGCCATACCACGCCGCGCCGTCTGAATTGCGACATAATTTTGAAACTGGGTTGCGGCAGTTGCAGTGCCTGCAAGCACTCCTTGTTTTGCCATTTGATAGGTGGCAAAATGCAGCGCAAATTGATTAGCCATTAGTTTGAGCAACATTGGTTTTAAGATGGAACTAACAGCTAAAGCGCTGCCACCTTTGAACAGTAAACCCAGCGGGTCTTTTTCAGCAGAAATTGGCAGGGGTTCTGAGAGTTTAGAATCAACGATCGCTCGCTGTACGCGCAGTGTCAGCGCTTGCTGTTCGTCTGCAGGTAAACGCTTCCACGCGCGACCCATTAAGTGCAGAAATACTTCTGCCTCTAAGTCGGTGGTTGACAACTGTCTGGGATAAGGGATTTTGAGATAGCGACAAACTTGAATTAGTGCTTGTCTGTAAGTTACTTGTTGGCTTCGCCCTCGGAGTACCGTCAACCCGTCCGCTGCAAGATAGCGAAACCGCTGTTCTACGGCGTCGAGCCATGCTTCGCGATCGCGACTTTGTACATCTATCGGTGCGGGGGTTTGCACATAATCTAAAGGGTTAAACTTGCGGCTGAACAGAAGTTCTGTTAGTTGCTGCAATTCTTCTTCTGTTGTCAATTCGAGTGCTGCTCTGAGTTCGTCCAAAATTTTGCCCTCCCGTATTCGATTTTAGATTTTAGATTTTAGATTGCTGCTGATTGACAACCAGTGGGATTTAGTATTTACCTACAGTGGCTTTTTTTATTTTGTCTTAATCATGGATTCGTGCTGTCCCTTATTCTACTACCTGGCGCAGGACGATCGGCAGGATTTGCACAGAAGATCCGACTGCTAGAAGCTATAACCTCAGCAGCTACATTGATCGGCGGACGCGCATCTCAATTTTACAGTCAAGTTTGGTGTCCCACCGATCCTAAAAATACAATTTAGATGCCCAACAGCCAACCCGGAACCCCTCGGTACGTCTGCAACCCCGCAGCTTGAGGAGTCAAACCGTCGCCCTGAACCCCCCACTATTTTATTCGCTATAAACAAAAGAAAAATAATTTAGTGTAGTTCTGTTCAAAAATGTCAGTTAATCCTATAATGAGTTTGGGTTTTTTAGAACAAAGTAAATGATGTCTTCTTCTGTCGCACCGTCTTTTTTGCAGGGATATTGGCAAGATACTTTCAATCTCAAGCAGCATCTACAGGATTTTTTAAACTTAGATTTAGAAACAATTGAACAAGAGCTGGCACTCGGTCAACAATCCCTAAAAGAAATAGGCCATCGGGATTTTGATTGGGAAAAAGCTAGCGAGTTTTATCGCGATGGAGTCGGACAAGCTTACCTATTTGACCTCGGAGCTTGGCATATGTCCAATCAGGATTACATAGGAGGCACTTTAACATTAATATCAGATATTGCTGCCGGTCGAGTTTTAGATTTTGGCGGCGGTATTGGCACTCATGCTATTGCAGCAGCTCTTTGTCCTCAAGTAGAACAAGTAGTCTATTGTGATCTTAACCCCATAAATCGCAATTTTGTTCAAAGCCGAGCTGCTAAGTTAGGATTGAGTGAGAAGATTTCGTGTAGTCTAGAAGTATCTCCTACAGAGGCTTTTGATACGATTATTTGTTTAGATGTGATGGAACATTTACTCAATCCCAGTCAGCAATTGATGGATTTTCATAAAATGCTGTTTCCGTCAGGGAAAATTATCCTTAACTGGTATTTCTTTAAAGGTTTTAATCAAGAATTTCCTTTTCATTTAGAAGATAAGCAAGAGATGAACACATTTTTTACTAAACTTCAGTCTAATTTTATGGAGGTTTTTCACCCTCATTTAATCACCGCTCGTTGCTATCGCAAATTAACTGCAAGTTAAGAAATCAGCTTAAGGCTTATTTCCTAGAAAAAGTCGGGTAAGTAATGTATCTGAAAGTCCAATTATGTTCGATGTTGCGGTGATTGGTGCGGGTATGGCGGGGCTCAGTTGCGCTCAACGGTTGCGTCAAGCTGGTTATTCTGTTGCTGTTGTTGAGAAATCTCGGGGCGCGGGGGGACGTGTTGCTACCCGCCGCGTACAGGGTACTAGGGCCGATCACGGGGCGCGATATCTGGAACCGCAGGGGGATGCGGGGCAGGAGTTAATTGAGGGTTTGGTCGATCGCCACATCCTCACACTCTGGACGGATACAGTCTGGGAATTCAGACAGGGAAAACTTTCTGCTATTCCTCGCTGTTGTTATGTCGCACCTGCGGGTATGAATGCTATCGGTAAGTATTTGGCCCAGGATTTAGAGATTTGGTTTGGCCGCCGCGTACAAGCTATTTCTACTACAGATAACCAAATGTGGCATCTTTCCCTAGAAGTCACTGAGAGCAATTTAGAGATACCTCAAGAATTGATTGCTAAGGCTGTGGTTGTGGCAATTCCTGCACCTCAAGCTTTAATGTTTTTGAATTATGAAATTGGTTTAAAATCTGATTTTATTGACAAATTGCGCTCTGTGGAGTACGACCCTTGCATTACGGTTATGGCTGGCTATTCTGCGACAAAACAGCAAGATTTAAGTAATCTAAATCCGCAGTGGAAATCTGTTTCTTTTCCCGATAATTCTGATTTAGCTTGGGTTGGTTTAGATAGCAGCAAGCGGCTTAAGTCGCAGCAACCGGTGTTTGTGGTTCACAGCAGCGCAAATTTTGCTGAACGCCATTTAGAATCTGTTGACTTGCCAACAGTCGGTCAAGAATTGCTTGATCGCACTTCTGAATATTTAATTCCTTGGCTCAAAAAGCCGGAATGGTTACAGGTTCACCGCTGGCGCTATGCTTTTTGTCGAAATCCTTTGCCTGTTTCTTGTTTGGCTGCGGAGGGGACTTTGCCGTTGGTTTGTGCGGGGGATTTGTGTGGCGAAGGTCAAATAGAGGGGGCTTTGCGATCGGGTTTGGCGGCGGCTATTTGGGTGAATTCTCAGTTGCAAAATTTGCAGTTAGATTCAAGCCTAAATTGGTAATAGGGCTAAAATGAATGTATCGATTTGGTCTCTAATGCTATGATTGCCATCCCATCTTTGCTTAGCCCCGAAGATTATCTTGCCATTGAACGTGATAATACCGTCCGACATGAATATCGGATGTCATTCGATTTTAGATTTTAGATTTTAGATTTGGGATTGACCCCACGGATAAATTCGGGGCTTGAGGATTTTAGATTTTAGATTTTGGATTGATTTCACGGATAAATCACGTGGCGAGTACCATCAAGAAATTCTTGGTCAGGAAGGAGGGATAAGGAAGTTCGGCAACGGATTCGCTCGACGGATGTAACGGATGTAACGGATGTCAGGAAAAAGGAAGAGGGAAGAAGGAAGAAGGAAGAAGGAAGAAGGAAGAAGGGAAATGCAATTAAAGCAATGGTTTCAGCAGTCCAGAAGGTCGCCAGGAATCGGGCGCGGTTACTACTTCTTCCTTCTTCGTTCCGCTAGAGTTATGAAAAATCAATTTAATCACATACAAAAAACTGGAAAAATGGTGTAAACTCCCACTTTTCCCAATTGTTACTTTTGTGCTGTTTCCTGTTTTTGTAAGTCTTGTTCTTGCATCTGCAATAATTCGGGAACTGTTACGAAACTGTACCCTTCATTTCTCAATCGAGCAATAATATCAGGCAAAGCTTTTACAGTTCTTGCTCGATTGCCGCCGCCGTCGTGCATCAGCACAATGCCACCGGAATTGGCCTGCCTCATCACGTTGTCTATCAAAGATTCCGTAAGGGTGCGCCAATCAAAAGAATCAGCAGACCACATCACAACTGCATAATTTTTCTTTTGAGCATAAGCTGTCAATCCATTGTTTAAAATGCCTCCTGGCGGTCGGAACATCGATGTTTGGATGCCGGTCAAGTCCTCAATTAAGGATGAAGTGCGATCGAGCTCGCGAGCGGCACCGTCTTCGTTATACTGAAGGTATTGATGGTTCCAAGTGTGATTGCCGATCGCGTGACCGGCTTCTGCGACCTGTTTGCCAATTTCAGGAGAATTTTGCAGGTATTTTCCTACCCAGAAGAATGTAGCCTTAATATTATTTTCCTTGAGAATATCTAGGATTTGTGTAGTTGTTTTTGGCCAGGGGCCGTCGTCAAATGTCAGAGCGATCGCCTTGTGCTGGGAGTCGAGTTTCGCGTGACGAATGGTTGTACCTTGAAACTGCGACGGTACGGCTGATTGAAATCGGATTGCCTGCAATTGGGTTAGAGCATTTTGGGATAAGTCAACTCGATGGGCGATCGCCTCGGAGAACTTATTAATATTAGACATCGGCGGTTGTTCTTGCGACTGGGATACAGCCAAGGCTTGCGCCTGAATCGGTTGCAATGACTGACTGGCCCGCAAGTTCATCGGCCATGTCACACCCAGCAAAAAACTTCCTGTGGCTGCCATAAAAGCAACGATTAAAGTTTTTCGCCGCCTCCACAGCAGTTTCAAATTTGTCACGTCATTCTCTCCTTCACACCTTGTACAGTTAATTTGAGATTTTATGTAGATATCAAGTTAATCCACTTAAGAGGATAATCTTAAATTGGACAGTCCGTAAAAATGCTACTGCAAATGACCGATCGTGGGGAAGTCCATCCGGATAAAAAAATTTAAGATTTGTACGCCAGAAATCCCCTAACCCATGAAAACGCGGGATGGTTGAAGTTTTTCCCCACCCAGGGGGACGGCGCTCAAATCGGATTAATGGCACGATATTGTGAGGGAGTCAGCCCGCATCGTCCCACGTCCCTACCTGACACTGCAAGTTGGTTTAACGTCAGATGTTGCACTATTGTCAATAAGCTTTTTAGGAACAGGCAAGATGCCTGTTCCACAAGAAAATCTAGTCTTTGTGGAACAGGCATCTTGCCTGTTCTTGAGAATAGTGCAAGATGTGAGGTTAACCGCATTTGATATGAGGGCGATCGCGCGCCCCCAGCGTCGTAAAATTAACTTTTAGGGTCGATTCTCTCGTTGTACAAGCCGACAATCCGATCGATAACTTCGGCAACAGTCAGATTGTCTGTTTGAATTTCCACAGCATCAGCCGCTTTACGCAAAGGTGCAACCTCGCGGGTGCTGTCTTTTTCGTCCCGCAGGGCGATGTCTTGTTCCAATTGGGCCAAGCTAATATTAGCCCGATCGCTATCTTTAATTTCTAACAGCCGCCTGCGCGATCGCTCTTGTACCGAAGCCGTCAAGAAAATCTTCAGTTCCGCATCGGGAAACACGTTAGTGCCGATATCGCGGCCTTCTGCTATAATTCCGCCTTTTGTGCCGCAGCGCCGCTGTTCCTCCACCAGAAACTGTCGCACGGCGGGAATTGCCGCCATTTCGGATACGCGGGATGTCACTTCCAAACTGCGAATTGCCTCGGTTACGTCTTCGCCGTTAATCTTCAACATCTTTGATGCGGGATCGAGGTTGTATTCTAAATAACTGGAACTGATTAATTCGGCGATCGCGCATTCGTCGGAAATCGGCGTGTCTGTTTTCAATGCTAGCCAAGTCAGCGCTCGATACATCGCACCTGTATCCAGATAAAACAAGTTCAAAGCTGTTGCTGCAAGGCGAGTTACGGTAGATTTGCCTGCTCCCGCCGGGCCGTCGATCGCCACAATGGGCCGACGATTCCTGAGAATTATATTGTCAATCAAGCGAGTAGAGCCGACTCTGGCTGCCACGGCTAAAAGTCCCGCTGTTTCCACAACCTGTAAGGGGGTCAAACTGTCGGGATCGACGAGTTCGGCGTATTCGAGCTTGACTGCGGGTTCTGCTGCGACTGCTGCGTGGGCGGCAGCGACTGCGGTCACTCCGGTTCGATCCCCTGAAGCAAAAGTTTCCGAGGCTTGTTGCAGCGCGCGGTAGAGTACGGAGGCTTGCTGTTTTTGCTCTACTGTTAAATACTGATTGCGAGAACTCATTGCCAGTCCCGACTCTTCGCGGACGATCGGACAAGCGACAATCTCTACAGGCAAGTTAAAATCAAATACCAGCTTCCGAATAATTGCTAGCTGCTGGGCGTCTTTTTGACCGAAATAAGCTTTTGTCGGCTGCACCAAACTCAAAAGTTTAGTAACAATTGCCGCGACGCCTTGAAAATGACCGGGTCTTGCTTTGCCGCACAAAACCGATGTCATCGCCGGTGGTGGCAATACTTGAGTTAAGGATGAAAGGTGAATCTCTATCTGTTTTTGGGCGGTTTGCTCTGTTTCTGTGCGTTCGACCGCTTGGTTGCCGAACATTTCGGTTGCTGAGGGAGCGAATATGGCATCAACGCCAGCTTGTTCGCACAACAGCCGGTCTTGCTCGATATTCCGAGGATAATCTTGAAAATCTTCTGTCGGCCCAAATTGCAGCGGGTTGACAAAAATGCTGACCAGGGCGATCGCATTTTCTTGCCTTGCCCGCTGGATCAAGCTCAGATGCCCTGCGTGCAAAGCTCCCATCGTCGGCACCAAACCGACTGTCAAATGAGGTGCAGCAGACTTTTGTAAATTTAAGTAGCAGCGAAGTGCTGCAATGGTAGTAAACAGGTACACCGGTAGAATCTCCTGAAGGCATTCGGCAGAAGGCAGAATTTGTTTGTCGGAATTTGTTCGACTTGACATCTTGCATTATCCTCAAGAACAGGCAAGATGCCTGTTCCACAAAGAATAGTGCAAGATGTCAGTTTTATCTCACATCTTGCACCATTCTCAAGAACAGGCATCTTACCTGTTCCACAAAGAATGAGTTTTCTTGTGGAACAGGCAAGATGCCTGTTCCTAAACAAGTAATTGAGAATGGTGCAAGATGTCAGTTTTATTCTACTTTCTGCTTTCTACACTTCGGATAACTTTTGTATTCTGCCTTAGACTACCGTTCAGCGTCCAACAGTTGTTTGCTCCTGCGCTTCGATCACTTCGATTTCCACTCTCGCAACACCACTGCTGATCATTCCCAGTACGTTGGCGGCGCCTGCGGACAAGTCAATGAGCCGATCGCCCACATAGGGGCCGCGGTCATTAATGCGGACGACTACGGTGCGGCCGTTGTCGAGATTTCTCACCATGACTCTCGTTCCAAAAGGCAAATTTGGGTGGGCTGCGGTCAAATCATTTTGGTTGAAACGCTCGCCGCTGGCGCTGAGGTTGCCATCAAATCCCGGGCCGTACCAGGAAGCCCAGCCGCTGAGGCGCACTTGAACTGGGCCCAGAGACAGCACGGGGGGTTCTGGTTGGGGTTTGCCTGCGACTTCTTCGAGGGGTGGGGCGTTGCCCAGAAGCCGGCGGAGGCGATTGGTTGCTTGCAGGGCGTCTCGGCTAAAGTTGCTGGTGGTGTCGGGGAGGATTGTTTCGGCGTTGATGTTTACCAAGTCCTCGCCGTTTGCCTGGATAATGTAGCGATCGCCTTTTTCCCACTTCACGGTAATGCTATTGGGATCGATGTTGTTGCGGGCTAGCTGATTGAGTCTTGCTGCTAAGCTTGATGCCCGCCAAACTGGATCGGGTTCTTGGTTGCTAGAGTTGCTGGCAATGTTTCCGACTTTGGGATTGTCTTTTGCGCCCGCTACTTTTGACGGACTGCTAGCACCGGCTTGGCTGTTGCCAGTTTCTCCCAAAGGCGTGTTTTTTTCCGGATTCGCGTTCAGAAAGGTGATGACTGGAATGTTTCGCACGTAGACTGTCGCTGCTTGTCGCCCGCCTAAGTCGTGGGGCTGAATTTTGGCGATCGAGTCTCGGGCAATTTCAGCTCTTGCTTGATACTGATACTGTCCGACTTTTTGCGCTTCGACCCGAGTAGCGTTTAACTGCCGGGACGCTTGGGTGGCAATTACTTGCTCGGTAACCTGAGAGTTTTGGTTGTCGGCACCTGTTGCTTGTGCGTGACAAGAGGATGCCGTTCCTACCATAGGAACTAACAGGACAGCGAGTAGACCACCAACAAATTTTTCCTTCATACGTCCATTTTTGTGAATAGCCATTGCCAACCGAGATTGGAGGATTGGCCATTTGGCGGCGGGCATCAAGGATTTCTCTCTTGCCCTTCGCCATTCCCCCGTGAGTCAAAGCAAAGTATCCGGGTGCGTTTTTGCTTTAATGCTCCTACCCAAAAAAAATTGGCGGAAACTTCCCTGACACTTGACAACTCATACTCGATTCGCAATTTGTGTTTTGTTCACGAACTGCAACAGACTACCACAAACTTTTGTGCTTGGGGATCGCTGGGATCGCGATTTTCACCAAATCTTCATCAAATTTTCTCAAAACTCTCTATCATAAAATCCTTTAGTGCCAGCAGTTACAGCCGTTTCAGTCATTACGGAAAAATTTACAAAAATTTACAAAACTTTAGTGTATTTTGTGGGATGCGGAATGGCTAGTCTTAAAAAAGCTGTTTGTCAACTGTTATGGGAATAAACTAAAAATTAGAAGAAATCGATTTGGCGGACTTATGGATTATCGAGAAGCAGGTGTGGATGTTGAGGCGGGCAGAGCTTTTGTCTCGCGCATCGGGAGTATGGTTAAGAGCACGCACCGATCGGGAGTTTTGGGCGGATTCGGTGGGTTTAGCGGTTTTTTCAGCGTCCCGGAGGGTTTAAAAGAACCGATTATGGTTTCGGGTACTGACGGCGTTGGGACTAAGTTGAAATTGGCCCACAATCTCGATCGGCACGACACGGTAGGTATCGACTTGGTGGCGATGTGCGTCAACGACGTGCTGACATCCGGGGCCGAACCCCTCTTTTTTCTCGATTATTTAGCCACGGGAAAGTTAAATCCCGAACAATTAGCTGCGGTGGTGGCCGGCATTGCTGACGGTTGCAAGCAAGCGGGCTGTGCTTTGCTCGGAGGGGAAACGGCAGAAATGCCCGGTTTTTACCAAGCGGGTGAGTACGATTTGGCGGGGTTTTGTGTGGGAATTGTCGAAAAGAGCAAATTGTTGGACGGTTCGCGGGTGCAGGTGGGAGATGTGGCTGTGGGGCTTGCAAGTTCGGGCGTACACAGCAACGGTTTTAGTTTGGTGAGAAAAATTGCGGGCGATTTGGGTTTTGGCTGGGATTCCCAACCCGAAAAGTTAGGTGGCGAAAGTTTAGGAGAAGTGCTGCTAACTCCGACTAAAATTTATGTTAAACCCGTCCTCGAAGCCATTAAGAGCGGTCTAGAAATTCACGGCATGGCTCACATTACGGGCGGCGGTTTGCCGGAAAATTTGCCCCGCTGTTTGGGAGTTAATCAATCTGTCAGAATTCACAGCAATAGCTGGCCAAATTTGCCAATTTTCCAGTGGATTGCTGAAGCGGGCCAAGTTGCCACAGCCGATATGTTCAATACTTTTAATATGGGGATTGGGTTTGTGCTGTTGCTTGATTCCAGGGAAGTAGAACAGGCTGTTAAATGGTTTGAATCTCAGGGAATTGGTGCTTGGGCGATCGGGGAAGTGATTGATGGGAACGGAGAATTGATCATGGATAACGGTTAATTGGTAATTAGTAGAAAGCAATCGCATGGGGTGAAGATTGCTTCGCTTTGTTTTATGCGTTAACAGACAATCTCAATCTGCATTCATCTGTGTATATCTGCGGTTAAATTTATACTTTTGAAAGTAACCGCAGAGGACGCAGAGGACACAGAGGAAGAAAGAGAAAAAGAACTTCACAACTGATGACTCGTTGCTTTAATTTTAAATAAAATTGAAATAAGCTCTTGTGCCTTTAAGTACGGTATAATTCCAGATTATTTCCGTCAATGAGTGCAAAACTAGCCGTTCAAAAGTATCGGAATCCCAAACAAATATAGCAACTGCAATAAGCATTAAAATAAAAAAAGGAGATAATAGAGGAAAAAAATATGATTTTGTTATTGCTAAATAACCGAAATAATCAATCATAAATTGGTATTTTTTTTGGCTATATCGTAAATAATGTTTTTCATTTGTGTATTCATGGATATCCATAGAATCTAGACACTTACTACTATTTTATGTCCGAAGAGAACCTAGTGAAGCAATCTCAAACCCTTGATTACGTAAGTCCTGAATATATTGCTAATGGACTGTTTAAAGTAATTGAAGAGCTGTAATATTTATTACATCGCCTTTCAGCGAACACGCTGATTATTGCGATCGCACTTCTTCTCCTCCCTTGTTTGCAGCATTCTGTGATTTATAATTATAGCGATCAAGTTTTTGAAATCCTATTTCATTCAATCCAGGAACATCCTCATACTAAACAGAGATTGGACAGTGAAAATTCATACTAGCCAACTCTACACATTCCCCCTCGCCACATGAAGAAAAAACCCAACGTTCGGTCACATCACGATAGTAGGTAGCAATCCACATTTATCATTGGGTGAATGATGAATACATATTCTTGTATAGTTGAGAGCGATCGATAATCCGCAAATTTATCTCCTCTGTGAAACGCCTCAGTAGTGGGAGATAAGACTTCCACTATGATATAGCAAAACCATTTGATTTGTAAACAATGGATTCAATCATCACAAACGTTTCAGGTGGTTCTACATTCACGACTCAAATAGACTTGCTATATGATGTTATTTAAATTACCCATAAAACAGGTTTGGAGTAAGGATTTTAGCCATTATTGAGTAATAGTTTCTCTATTCAGGACAGAATTACTCACTACCAAAATGATTGTTTTACTGGCATAAGTTATCGCTACAAACTTGATGATTTTGAGGACATAAGTCTTGACTTATTAATAGGAGATCGCTAATCATTAGACTTTTTGCAAAAATAGATAATATCTGCGTTCATTTGCGTTTATCTGCGGTTAAAAACAGAAAATCCAGATCTCTTGCAAAAAGTCTAACCAGCAATCTTACTTAGTCTTGTCCAAACTCCGCGACTCCAACCAAATAGGAATTACAATCCAAGCCACTGCTAACAGCAAAGCCAATACCGCAAATTGAGCAGCCCAAGCTACCAATTTCTCCAAAGACACAACTTGTCCCAAGAAGTAGGATAAACTAACCATTATAGATGCCCAGCTTGCAGCACCCAGAACATTGAACAGCGAAAATTTCCAAAAAGGCATTTCTGCAATACCTGCTAGGGGGCTAGCAAAAATTCGCAGCAGTGCGATGAAACGCCCCAAAAATACGGCTTTAGCTGCATTTTTGCTAAACTGTTCTTTTAAGTCAAACAGTTGTTCTTCTCGAAAGCGGAAAAATTGTCCCAGCTTCAGCAGCAGTGGCCAGCCGCCGTACCTGCCGATCGCATAACCAAAATTTCCCCCCAATGTAGCACCAGCGATCGCACTGCCGAGCACAAACCAGTAATTCAGTTCACCACTGCCAGCTAAAAACCCGCCAGCAATCGTAATTGTCTCGCCTGGAAGAGGAACTCCCAGATTTTCCAGCAAAATTCCCAGAAATACTGCCCAGTAGCCGTAATCACGCGCAAACTGCTGAATAGTCTCTAACGATAAAAACTCAAAAGACATTCGATACTGCCTTCGTAAACTTTTGCAAAGCTCAATACATTTATATATTGGCTCGATTCAGGCAATAGTGCAATCTTTCGCTGTGATGAAGAACACACTGTTGTCGCGATCGCTGGTCCAACTAAAAACTAGCCTTTCAGGCATACTAGAGGAATAGAGAATTGTTGCCGTTGCGTTCCGCGCGATCGCTAGCCAGTTTTCCTACTAAATTTATCACAACGGCTCTCCCCACCGATTCCACAAGGGCGATCGCGCATCCTAAAACATACGCTGAAATCCCCTGAGTCTCTCAAGAGAGTCAGCAATTAAACTAACTTATTTATACTTTACGCTCGTAGGATAACTGCTATGGAATCTCCCAACTTCAACCCACCCATCGTCCTTCAACCTCACAACTGCCTCGACTCCCAAGCCGGCAGCCTCCTCCAGCAACAGCTAGCCGAGATTGTGCCCGATCGCCACAAACTCTGGGTAATAGACATGGCCGCCGTAGATTTCATCGACAGTTCCGGGATCTGCGCCTTAGTCGGGGGACTCAACGCCGCCCGCCACCGAGGATGCCGCCTCGTCATCTGCAACCTCTCAGCCACAGTCAAGCTAATTTTTGAAATTACTCAACTCGACCAACTCTTTGAAATCTTCGACAGTTTCGAGCAAGTTATCTCCACCGAAACTCCGGCTTTAGTTGCTTGATTAAAATTAGCTGCCCAGTTCAAATCTCAAGTTTCCAAAAGACTTCAAGCAACCGCAAAGCTAATTTCAATATCATAAATAGGTTTATTTGTCAAGCAATACCAATGACAAAGAAATAAATCCGGCACTTGAACGCCGACTGAAGCGATCGCAGGTGCAGCCGGAAAAGGCCAAAGTCGATCAAAACAAATCCTTTCCCCTACGAATCCGAACTGCATCAAATAAGTCGCCGGCGGCGCATTTAAAAGATTCAGCAAGCGGTAAGCCAACTCATACAACTGCTGTCGCCAAACATCCGACAAATGCACCGGTTGAGAGTAACTCAACTCGCCAGACTGCTTGTCAGGTTCCCCACCGATCACCTCAGCATACAGTGGGCCCTTTGCCGTCAACACCACAGGCAGCCAAAAATTGCCAGCACCGACGGGAAAAAGCAGCTCCTGGGACACTTGATCGCGCGCTACGGAAACATTTCTACAAAATCGAAACACATCTTGAGCCGGAAAAACCAGATTTTCTGATACATCCAGCGTCAAAGGACAAAAGATAGCCCCACCCGGAGCGATCGCGCCTGAATTGAGTTCCGAAACCTCACAGATATTGACTTCTGTTAAAGGATGAGATTGAGCGATCGCAGCCTTGAGACTTGTCGCCGAATCTTTCTCACCACCCGCCACAATCAAAACCTTAGACATTGCCAAAGCTCGGCATTTGAATTCCCCGATCGTCCGTTTCATCGACGCTCGGCAGATCGAGACCCTTAGCCTTGCGGCTCCGCACAGCTAGACGGTAAGTTACGCTTTGCAACTCAGTGTGCAATTGGCGATTTTCCTTTTGCAATTGATCCAACTTTTCCTTAATTGGCTCGATCCGCTCGGCAAACTTCTGGCGGTAAACCCCCGGCAATTCCTGCACTACCTGTTCTAGCATCCGAGAGCGATCCGTCAATTCTTGCACCGACTGTCGCAGTTGGTAAACCTCAGCATCCCGCTCTGCGATTTGTTCCTGATAAAAACCCACCTGTTCTTCAACAGCTTGGAGTTGTTCCCGCATTGCCTGCATTTGAGCTTGGTGGCGATCGGAAACTTCCGGCGCAGGCACAAAACTAGAATTGCCCTTCACCAGCCTGAAAAGTTCTTGAGATAACTGCTGCACCAATTGGTCGCGCATTTGCAGCTCTTCGGTGAGACGAGATACCTCTGATTGCAATTCTTTTGAGCTTACAAGTTTAGTTTGATTCACGATGACTCTCAGCTTTTGTTATATAATCTGTTTCTATTTAAAAATATCTTTCCCTTACCGCAGAGGCAAGAGGTACTTCAAAAGTTTTGAACCCATTAGGCTAAATGGAGCCAGCGGCCCGAGGTCAAGGGTAAAACTCAGTTTAACTCAAATCAGGCATCCACGTCATCACCTTAGTTTCTTGCCATAGACACAGGTAAAATCCTAGGTTTTTTGTCAATAAACCCGGTTTCTTAGCTTTTTCTGATAATAGTGCAAGCTCTCATGTGTAACCAATCACAGCCGAAAGCACTTTGCCAGCTTCGTCCACGGTGCTGCCAAAACAGATAATGCCGTCCTCGTGACCGGCCATCGCCAGAATTTTGCACTCTGCCAAGTTCTCCTCCTCAAAAAGTCTAAACATTTCTAAGGCCATCTGGGGAGTGCCGTAAGGTATTTCTTTTCTAGTAGTAGGAACCTTAAACAGCAGTTGCTGCCATAGTTTAGGATTGTGGACATGAATTATCGAGCCCACATGCTGTCTGTGAACGTACAGGGCCCCGTGAGTCAGGGACTCCGACGAAGCTTGTACGGGGCCCCGGCAGCCGAGGTAATTTTTTTCTAAGTTAAATTCAGTAACAGTACAGTAGAATTCTGGTCCCAGAGTCTTCAAGTGTGCAGTCTGGGTTCCCGAAATCACGAATTGGCCGGAATTGCCGAGTCTGACACTGACGTTGCCAAACCCTATGCCATTTTCGTAGACGCCAATTAATCCCCAAGAGTGGAGCCGATCGCGCCAGTCCATCAAATCTGCTATGTTCCGGGCAGCTACAGGGTCTGCTTTTTCCCAGTCACAGCGGTACTTAACGACTCCTTCATCCATTTTTTTGTCCGATCAGACACGACTCTGACACGACAGACCTTGCCGAAGCTTATACTTAATCGAAGTTGTCAAGAAGTTGTTAAACAACTTTTTTTGCCTGCTCCTTTCTGTCTCCGTGCATCAGTGCCTTAACTAATCTACATTCCAGTGTCGCCGTAATTAGCGATCGACATTAGCAAAAAGTAAGCTACGAAAGAATAACCAATTATTCCAAAAATCATGGTTTTGCCTCTAGGTGATTACAAAAGTTCAATATGAAAATTTACCTTTTCAGTCGGGGAGTTTGATTCCAGGCTTTTGCCCGATCAAGTTTCTGATGTGAAACTACATAACATCCTTGAATCGCTTATTGTTCTATACTACAGCATTTCTACTGAGTTGAGCTTTACCTTAATAAATATTTAAGGAGAAAGTACCCTTAATTCGGTAACTCTGGCAAAAAGCAACCGTACATTTACTGATTTTTTATCCTTGTACATATAATGAAGCAAAAAGCAAGCGGAACACAAAAAATATTTTTTAGCCAGTCTGGGAGGAACTGGCACAATCTTCGGGTGATCTACGTTAGTCCACACCTCTGTCGATCGAGCAATTTTTAGCTCCAAGGCATCCTACAAGCTAAGAAACCGGGTTGAGGGAATATCATGTCGGGTAAAATCACCACAACGCCAGCTCGCGTCGGCGGGTTCACCAAAATCTGTAGTAGTAGTGTAAGCTATAGATCCCCTAAACCAGCGCCTACCTAAAGGGGGATAGTTGATGACCGAACCAGATATAAGTCCTATTAAGAAAAAAACAAGCCGATCGAGCAGTGATGACTTGATCGGCTAAATTTTTCTGTGAAGCGCGATCGCTCCCAGCCCTTTAAATGTGGAAGTGATACAAAATGCTGCCGTCGTCTTTAATTTCGCAATTGGCATTAAAAACTTCAGCTTGTTGGTTCAAAAAACGCTGAGCGACATCCGGCGACAGCCGCGTTTCCATCGCAAACCGCACCAGAGTGATTTCGCCGTGGCCTTCTTTGATCAATCGGTACAAAGCACTTTGGAGCCTTTCGCTCTCTTCTCGCTGAAAAGCTGCTTTGTACTTCCAATCCGCCACCGAAGGAATCAAACCGCGGCTGACCAAAATCGCCAACAGCAAGCCAATTCCCAAAATCAGAGGCACTGTTGGATCACTCGTAGGCGTCGCCACAATTTGCGGCACTGTAGCGGCGGCCAAACTGCTGACCATTTCTTTTTCCGACGCTTGCGTATCCGCCATTGCAAGCTGAGTTTTGTTGTAAAAGTCTTGCTGAAGCTTCATTTGCTGCAACAGACGAGCGCGTTCTCTTTCGTATTGGTCGAGTTTTTGCTGAGCTTGTTTCAGGTCTTGAGTGACTTGTGCCAAGCGTTGGTTGAGCGACTGATTGACTGATTGCCACCGATATCTGTTAATCAGGCGGCTTTTTTCAACCATGCCCTTCATCAACATATCCGCCGTTTGGATTGCTTGCTCCTGATCGAGCGAGCGATACCCAACCACAATTTGTAGGGGTTGTTCCGGCTTAGAAATCTTGACACTAGCATTTTGTCGAACTTGCTGGGGCGACAGCTTAACTGCATCTGCCACTGCTTTGACAACATTATCTGCTAGGAGAACCTCTGGGGTGAGTTGCTCTCCCTGCTTGAGAATTGTCGTGCCTGTGGTCGAAAATTTGACTGGCGGATTATTAGAGGTGAGAGTGCCTTGAGCCATGAATCCGGGGGGCGGGGCGAGGCGGTAGGCCAGGGCGCCTGAAATACCCATAATTACAGCAAAACTGCCTAACGCAATCCATCTGTATTGATGTGCTGAAGATCTAAAACGTAAATTTCCCATTTTGATAGTCAAGTCATAACATTCGCTTGCCGCAGCTACTGCCAAACCCAAGAGCGATCGTTTCTTTCTGGTTAGTCAAATTGACTGCTGAAAATTTTCTCAGTTTGTACCTAAAAGCTCTTAGCTTTTGAGAGTTGTCAATATTCATGAACCCAAAAAACCGATCGCGCTTTTATTTGATCCGAGCTATAACTTCAGTTTTTGTCCTTAATAATTAATCTGTAACAAGGCTTCTGGAAGTCTACTGGCATCAGACTAGCACTCAGGCGTGCGAGATCCTCGCCTCCCCGTGTTTGTTGACATTCAAAAGTATCACCTTTTCACCCTTGGCAATCCTCCAATTATCTTACGTCTTGGCGTCTTGCGGACGCGGTTGAAGAATAAAAAAAACCTTAAATAATCTGCCTAAAAACTTAACAAGCAAGAATTATACCATGCAGTTAAGAGTTTGCTGCATATTAAAAAAAATTGTGGCTCTGGGCGCGAGACCAGAGCCACATATTCACATAACAATTATGGTTGGATCAGTTGATGGTTCGATGGAGCTCGCCTAGGCGAATGTTCACAAGCCGATGGGCAAAATAAGACCCTCGCGGGCCATGACAGCCTTCGGAAAAGCGATTTGCACGTCTTCAGCGATGCGATCGAGAAAATCGTCAGTATGAGCCGGATCATGGTGAAAAATCACCACTCGTTTCACCCGCGCCTCCTTAGCCATTCTCACCGCTTCCTGCCAAGTCGAGTGTCCCCAACCCACCTTCGGAGATTTGGGGTTGTGATATTCCTCGTCTGTGTACATCGCATCGTAAATCAGCACATCAGCGTCGAGGGCTAAATTGTAGACATTCTCATCTAGTCGATCGGGAAAATGTTCAGTATCCGAACAATAAACAACAGATCGTCCCTGCCAAGTCACCCGATAGCCCATAGCAGTATTCGGGTGATTCAGAGAACCCGTCCTAATCTCAATATCATCCAGCATCATTGTCTCGTTGTGATTGAGTTCGTAGAAATTCAAATCTGCCTGCAAACCCATCAGCGGCACCGGCGAATTCGAGTGGAGCACCCGTTCGACGAAGTGCCTTTTCATGCAATCTCCATCCGGCGGAGTTGCCCCGTAAATATCAAAGCTATTGCCGCGGATGAAAGCTGGGGCGAACAGCGGGAAACCTTGAATGTGATCCCAGTGATAGTGAGTAAAAAACATATAAGCTTGCACGGGCATTTCTTGCACCAACTGGTCTCCCAGCATCCGCAAGCCTGTTCCCCCGTCAAAAATCAAGCGTTTGCCAGCGACTCGCATTTCCAAACAAGAAGTATTGCCGCCGTAGCGAACAGTTTCCTGTCCGGGTGTCGGAACACTGCCCCGCACGCCCCAGAACTGTACGACAAAATCATCTATACCTTTTATTGATTCGGAGGGTTGAGGGCAATCAACGGGAGTTGCCGCTACAGAGGACAAGCTGATTTCCATTTTAAAATTCAGGCTTTAAGGTTCCACATTGTCCGTGATGGCGCAGCAGATGATCGCACAACACTAAAGCTACCATCGCTTCCACCATTGGCACAGCTCTTGGCAAAACGCAAGGGTCATGCCGTCCCTTGGCAGCCAGCAGCGTTTCTTCGCCTTCTCGGGTAACGGTGCGCTGCTGCTGGCGAATTGTCGCAGTCGGCTTGAATGCCGCCCGCAAAATGATATTTTCGCCGTTAGCAATCCCACCCTGAATTCCGCCAGAGCGATTCGTCACTGTACGAATTACACCCTTATCATCAGTATAGTATTCATCATTATGTTCGCTGCCCTTGAGCAGAGTCCCGGCAAACCCGGAACCAATTTCAAAGCCTTTGCTGGCGGGCAAGGACATGATGGCTTTAGCCAAGTCGGCTTCGAGTTTGTCGAATACAGGCATTCCCAGACCTTTGGGTACATTGCGGGCGACGCATTCGACTACACCGCCGATCGAATCTCCACTGTCGCGAACTTTTTCGATCAGTTCAATCATTCTTTCGGCACATTCGGCATCTGGACAGCGGACGATGTTGCTTTCTACTTGTTCTAAGGTAACAGTGTCCGGGTCGGCGACACCTTCTAAGTCTTTGATGCGTTTGACGTAGCCGACTATTTCGACTCCTGCTGCTTGTTTGAGAATTTTTTTAGCTATCGCCCCTGCTGCTACTCTACCAATTGTCTCCCTCGCCGAACTGCGACCTCCGCCTTGCCAGTTACGAATTCCGTACTTAGCATCGTAGGTAGCATCAGCGTGGGAAGGGCGGTAAGTTGTCGCCATTTCTTCGTAGTCTTGGGGGCGAGTGTTTTGATTGCGGACTAAAATGGCGATCGGCGTTCCCAAAGTTTTGCCTTCAAACACCCCCGACAGAATTTCGCAGGTATCTGCTTCTTTGCGAGGTGTGGTAATTTTGCTTTGGCCGGGGCGACGGCGATCGAGTTCGGCTTGAATTTCCGATGCGTCGATCGACAGCAGAGGCGGGCAACCGTCAATTACTACTCCGACACCGCCGCCGTGAGATTCCCCAAATGTCGATATCCGAAATAAATGCCCAAATGTGTTCCCCATGATTCTTTAGCCTGACACCTAATAATTTTTAGCTTAAATGGAATAGAGATTTACTGTATTTATGAAAAATATACCATTGACGAGTAGGCGACAGGCGATCGGCTCACAGCATCACTCCCTTCCCACCCCTAGAAGAATATCTACCAGGGAGAGAGGGAGAGACAGAGAATAGGAGATATCTGGAAACAAACTTAAATTCATCCGTATATCCGTGTCCGAATCCGTGTTGTGCCTTCCTTCTTCTTTAGTCTTCGTGTTCTTCAAAAGGATCTCTCAATTCCTTAGCGGGAGGGCCGAAAGCCGTGTAGATCGAGAAACCGGTGATGGCCACCAGACACACACCGAGAGAAATGCCGAGAACTGCTGCAGGTTCCATATTTGTGATCGATTATGAGTGTTCCACTCTATAATATTACAAAAAATAACAATCCGTCTGAAAGTCTCGTGATTTTAGGCGCTGTACGGTATGGCAGCCAACCCTCACTCCCCCTTCTCCCAGTCCCCCATGCGGCATTTCTGAGAAATTGCGATCGCAATTAGCGGTAGAAATATGTCAAACTTTTCTGTAGAGATTCATTGCAGGTGACTTATGGCACAACGGACTTGGTTAGGAGATATACTCAAACCCCTTAACTCGGAATACGGCAAGGTAGCCCCCGGCTGGGGAACCACGCTATTGATGAGCGTGTTCATTGGACTGTTTTTCGTGTTCTTGTTGATTATTTTGCAAATCTACAACTCTTCTCTGATTCTGGAGAGTGTGGATATGGATTGGTCGAGTCTCGACCGCTAAAAATTGATCGCAAAACAGTAAGGCTAAAAGTAAAAGCTGAGGGTTGAGGAGAAAGGGTAAAAGCTAAGTTTTCCCGTTTTTCCTTACCCTTTCCGATTACTTTTGCCATAAATAAACAAAAAGTAACTAAACAAATTGCTGGAGAAAAACCATGAATATTTTTGGCATTGGTTTGCCCGAAATGGCAGTTATTTTTACTATCGCCCTATTGGTATTTGGTCCGAAAAAATTACCTGAAATCGGTCGGAGTATGGGGAAAGCAATTCGGGGCTTTCAAGACGCTTCGCGGGATTTTGAGTCGGAGTTCACGCGGGAAGCTAAGCAGTTAGAAGAAGCAGTAGCAACTAGCAGCAAACAGGAAACTGAAAAACTCGCAGCGGCTACTCCTAAGAAGGAAGATAGCACAGACAGTTAAATGAACAACCCTCAGAAGTCTGAAACACCAGCGGAGTTAGTGATTCCCCAGCTAATAGTTGGGTTAGGCAATCCGGAACCTAAATACGATCGCACCCGACACAACATCGGCTTTAATGCTGTCGATGCCTTAGCCAAAGCTTGGCAGATTTCCCTGTCGGAAAATCGCAAATTTCAAGGCATATTTGGCGAGGGAAACCGGCCCCGGGGACAGAAAATCCGCTTGCTGAAACCGCTTACTTATATGAATCTGTCGGGCCAATCGATTCGGGCGGCGACGGATTGGTACAAGATACCTGCGGAGTCGGTATTAATAGTATACGATGATATGGATTTGCCGATCGGGAAATTGAGAATGCGGCTTGCCGGTTCTGCCGGCGGACACAACGGCATGAAATCGACAATTTCTCATTTGGGCACAGACAAATTTCCCCGCTTGCGGATTGGCATCGGCAAACCTCAAAACGATGCTGCTAAAAATGAGAGAGATACGATTTCCTTCGTCTTAGGAAAGTTTTCCTCAGAGGAAAGTCAGTTAGTAGAGAAAGTGCTTAAACTGGTTGTAGAAGCTGTGGAACTAAGTCTGCACCAAGGAGTAGAAAAAGCCATGAGCCTTTACAATAGTCGCACAATTGCAGAAACAAACGCGGAAACAAAAAGGTGAGTTCGAGACGTTTGCCAGAAACAACTGCATATGTCCGGGTTACTGGCCAATCTTGGCAAAAAGGCACGATTGAGGGTGAAGTGACTGCCGGCAATTTTGAGTGGCAATTTCAGTGGCGTTTCACGGCAGAAAAAACACTGATACTTGAGCCTTCTCAGGGTAGGGCATTGATTCAGGAACCGCTGCACCGCTTTCTGGAAAAATGGGATTATCAGCTTGAACCTGGTGGGGATTATTCGTTTACGGTTCGGGCTGAGTTTTAAAATCTTAGGAATGGGAAGGGAAAAGGGAATCGGGAATAAAAGCTTCCTGTAGTAGGATATTCCCATTCCAGTCATTCTTTAATTAATCACGGGAAAAGGCTGTAATGGGAAATTGGGAAAGGGCGATCGGGAAGGCAAACTTTCTCTAGTAGTATCTCGCGATTCCAGTGATTCTTTAATTAAAGCAGGGTTCATCCCTTCTCGGTAAGCCCCGCAATCATACATTGTCAAAACAGCTTTGTAAGCCCAGTGATTGGAAGGTACATCGCTAAAAGGATTTGGCAAAGTTTCAGCCTGATTCTGCACGCAAGCATTGAGAATTTGTTCTCGCGTTTGCTGCACTTGAACTAAAGAATTATTTTGCTTTATTGGTGCGGGATTTTGCGCCTGTGCGGGAGATGAACAACAGGCACTAACTAGCAGTATAATTGTGGAAACGATGCTGATTTTAAGCATTTTATTACCTCTTGTGCGACAATATATCCTAACTTCCACTGCATTCCCTGAAAACTATGCTGGGTCGTACCTTCCGCAATCATTATCAAATTATCAAATTCTTGGGGAAAGGCGGTTTTGGCCACACGTACCTAGCCAAAGATTTAGACTTACCCGGACATCCCCAGTGCGTTGTCAAACATCTTAAACCGCAAAACGCTGACCCCGCCCTTTTGCTGATTGCCAGACGCTTATTCGACGCAGAAGCACAAACTCTGTATAAATTGGGTAAGCTACACGACCAAATCCCCAAGCTTTCCGCCCACTTTGAGGAAAATGGGGAATTTTATTTGGTGCAAGATTTTATCGCCGGACACGACCTTACGAAAGAACTGATTCCAGGTAAAAAATTAAGCGAATCATATACTATTACATTATTGCACAATATCTTAGAAATTTTAGCAATTGTTCATCAGCAAAAGGTGATTCATCGCGATCTTAAACCTGATAATTTAATGCGTCGCCAAGATGGTAAAATTGTCTTGATTGACTTTGGCGCTGTCAAGGAAATTAGCACAATAGTTGTGAATGCTCAAAAGCAAACTAGCTTAACTATTGCAATTGGTACTCCTGGTTATATGCCGAGCGAACAAGCGAAGGGCAAACCTAGATTTGCCAGTGATATTCATGCAGTTGGGATGATTGGAATTCAAGCATTGACTGGTGAACATCCTTTTAACTTACGAGAAGATACGCAGACAGGAGAGGTAATTTGGCGAAATCAGGCTCAAGTCAGCAATAATTTAGCTAATGTTTTAGATAAAATGGTGCGCGACAATTTCAGTCAGCGCTATCAAAATGCAGAGGAAGCATTGCAAGCAATTTTATCTTTGTCGCAGTCTTCCCCGCCACCACCTTCTCCGACACCAGCTTCGCCAGTGCGTGTAATTTCGACTAACACTACAAGGCGAACTGTCTTACAATTATTGGGTTTCAGTGGACTAGGACTTGTCGGTGCAGTTGTGATTCAAAACTTGCTAAACAACTCCTCTCAAACTCCAACGGCTCAGCCATCGCCACCGAGATTACGCAATGATAAACCATCTCCTTTGCCACCTTCAGAAACCCGACAACCAGAACCACCACCACCAAAAACTCCAGCGCCAAAAATATCGTCAAATTCCCTAAAAACAGTTCAATTTGAAACGGTGACAGTGAATTCAACGGGGGAAATCACCAAGCGCAGCCAAAGTCAAGCACAGGTTTTTACAGAAACTATCGCCCAGGGCATTACTTTAGAGATGATGGCAATTCCTGGTGGCAGTTTCGTCATGGGTTCCCCGAATACCGAAGCAGGACGAGGTAATGACGAAGGGCCCCAGCGTACTGTTAATCTCGCCCCTTTTTTTATGGGAAAATATGAGGTGACGCAAGAACAGTGGGAAGCAGTGATGGGAAATAACCCTTCTCATTTCAAAGGCGCGAAACTTCCTGTAGAACAAGTAAGCTGGAATGATGCTGTGCAATTCTGTCAGAAACTTTCTCAAAAAACAGGGAAGACTTATCGCTTACCTTCGGAAGCAGAATGGGAATATGCTTGTCGCGCCGGAACTACAACACCCTTCTATTTTGGCGAAACCATTACCCCAGATTTAGTCAATTATGACGGCAATTCTTATCCCTATGGTGCTGCATCCAAGGGACTTTACCGCGCCAAAACAACGGATGTGGGGAGTTTTCCGCCGACTGCCTTTGGTTTATACGATATGCACGGAAATGTTTGGGAATGGTGCAGCGATCGCTTTCATTCTAACTACAATGGCGCACCAACAGACGGAACTTCTTGGGAAACAGGTACAGATGATAGACGTGTGAGCCGTGGTGGTTCGTGCAGCAGCAATGCGGTCGTTTGCCGTACTGCCTTCCGTGCTTATGACCCTGCGGCCTACTCGTACTGGAACCGGGGTTTTCGCGTAGCGCTGGCGTCCGCTTCTTCTCTGTGAGGATTATTCTCTACCCTTTTACCCTTTTTCCCTTTACTCTTATTTCTTTTTCCCTCTCGCGCGTAGCGCTAAAAATATTTTTTTTCAGATTCACCGCCGAACAGATTATAATTAGAAATATTGATTTTTCTTACGAAGAGTCGCATAGGAGATTTACAAAATGAATAACCTATTAGAAGAAACTTTTGCCACCGTCTCTCAACTACCCGAAGCAGAACAAAATGCCATAGCATCCTTAATTTTAGACAAGATATCAGCACCAAGAGTCGCGCCTTTCCTCATTTCCCAATCTGACATCGAAACCCTAGAAAAATCATACATTTTCCGAGACAAGACAGAAGTTATTGAATTTATTAACCAATATCCGTTTTTACTTCCCGTTGTGCTAGAAGCACCCGTTCAGATTAGCAATTATTTTCCCGAACAAAAACTATTACTTCAAGTCATCAATGACCCCGAAATTCCTAACTATGTTCATCTGGTTCTCTCAATCATCTTGACAGACCTCGATCCCGATGAAGCAATGGATAGAGAAGATGAATTGCGTAAAAATTGGTCTAGGGGATTATCCCATGAAATCCGGGAGCATTTTTATACGATTTTGGAATATACTGATGAGTTTTGATTGGTCGCAATACCTAAATTTAGCAAAAGAACTTGCTGGTCAAGCAACTATTCCTGCTGAACAGGAGGCGCGATTGAGGGATGCTATAGCAATCCTAAATGATTTTCTCTATTTAGCTCAATCCTAAATGATTTTTTCTGTGTAAGTATATTGACGTA
>NZ_JAUBQQ010000062.1:0-35824 GCF_036701335.1 Microcoleus sp. Pol12B5
ATTGCCTGCTTGACGGAGCGATCGCCTGCTTGACGGTACGATCGCTACACCAACTCTTTTAAGATACAAGGGGCGGGCTTTCCTTCGGATCGCTTCGCTAACGCTAACGCGGTTTGGTATTGAAACGGACAAAACGAAAAAGGGCGATCGCCCCGTCGCTACCCCATTACTCTAGTCTATAAGAAAGTGCTGTACTGCGATCGTAATAACAATTTAATCGCAAAATCGGGAAATAACACCAGTTCAATAAAAATCTGACTCTCGCCAAGCTTCAAACCCCTAATTCATCAGTGATTCCCAATCTAAAATTTAAAATCTAAAATCTAAAATGGTATCACCTGCGGTGGCACTGTTACAAAGTCAGTCAACGATCCCCGTGTTTCTACTGTGTCCAAATGCAGTATAATCGGCGGAATCTTCCCCAATCGTTTAAGTAAAACAATGGACTGGCGAAAGCTCATTAATGCAAACCCGAAAGCTTCAACAAGTCAACCAGCAGCGCCAGAAACTCGATTATCTGTAGAATTTTTGCTGGGGCTCTTTGCGGCAGGATGGACACAACAGCAAGTGTTAGAGAAATATCCCGCACTGACTTCGGAAAAGTTGCGCGCTGCTTTGGCTGGTGCGGATTCCCAGTTAGTCTCCTCCATCGCTAATCCAGAATTACAAGAAATTATTGATCAAACTAGAGAATAATTTACAATGCTAACACCTGAAGGATTGCGGGCTGTTTTCCGTTTGCTGCTGAATGTCTCCATATATAAAAGTTTTACTTGACGCGATAATTCCAGGTTTGGATAGCTAAATCTATAAACCATCCTAAATTAAAGTCTGTCTCCTTTTGGTAAATTTCCCACCATTCCCTAGTAGTGCTATCAATAGGTGGAGTAATTCCTTTAAGGAGATACAAAAGTAAGAAAAAAGTATTATGATTATAACCTAGTGCAGCTTGCGTCAAGTACATATTAGGTTTACACCATTTTAACATTCCATGCCTAGTCATTCCTGAAAATGTATTAGGTTGAGGTTGCTCTTTTAAGTTGATAGTATCTTTGGTACAAACAACCCATTCTATAGAAGAATTTGAAGAAAAAGGGTTGCCTACTTTTTTCAAAACACATCCAAATCGAGTTATCGGTGTTTTGATATTTTTATTAACGGCTGTTGGCAACCAAAGAAATAAAAAGATTCCGTTAGTAGTGTTAGTTATTTCTGCCACTTTTTTGTGATTCACTCCATCCCCAGTTCCATACAATATTTTTCTGTAAGTGGTACTAACCATTTCTTTTACTTTTGGCTGAGACAAAAGCAAAGTTCGCAACTTCAGAAAATCTGTATGATAGTCTGGTGGGAGCCTACCTACAAAATTGCAAGTAAAAGGAGGTAAACTGCTAATATCTAAATTATGAGAGATTTCTGGCAACCCAAATACAGGGTAAGAAATTTCATAAATTTGACTTAATAGTTTAAATTGACCTGAATTATGATAATTTTGTACAGCAAATTCCCAAAAACAAAAATCTTCTTCAAATTTTGAAGCTTCTTTGTCTGTGTAATTATCATCGTGAAAACTCGGTGCGATCGCTATCATTTTCACGGGCAATGAATAGTCAATTTTATCCTCAAAGCATTTATTGGTGAGAATAGCTTTACGATAACGAGTTAGCTGCGAAACTAATCCTCGATCTTCTTCATTTTTCAACTCAATAATTATCGGCTGATTTTCGGATTTGGTACAGCACAATAAATCGCATCGCTGCATTTTTACAGTATGCTGTCTTTTGATTTTAATTAGCGAGGGAAAGATTTCATCAAAGTTCTCATCTATATAATCTTCCAAATCCATCTCGGATTGAAACCTGATTTCACCACCAATATAAATTAACTTGCGATTAGCAGTTTTTACCCTATCATTCAACCTTTTACCTTGGGTTGATAGATGTTTTGCTTTGAGGTATGGCACAGTAGCTATCCCATAAAGTAAGCATAGCCCGCGAGCTTAACTCACGAGCCATGCCCAATTATATCACTTGTCATCCCTCACAGGCAGCGACGTGTCCAGAATTTCCATCAACAATTCCAGCCGCGAAGGACGGCTCAACATCGGCACTAAATTCGGCAAGGAGTAGTAATCACCGGAAAACGTAAAGGTTTCCACCGATACTTGTTTGTCCTTTAAGTGCTTCTCAACATCTTCGCACCAATCACCAACTCGCACAATCAGAACATCAGGAATTACCCCCAAACTGCGGCAGTAATTCGGGTAAGAATCCACGAAGTAAGGTGAAGAGTTTTCGCCTTCATCTGTTACGAGGATAAATTGATCGACAACTTGCTTCTTAATTCGCATTGCTTCCACCGCGCAACCGCAACTTGTGCCACCGCCAGCGTGGATGTGCTTGAAAGCGCGTTCCCAGTCTGTCAATTCGCTGCCGTTTGCTTGCACTGGATACGGCATCGTGTCAAAGGCGTAGACAAACAGTGCAGCGTCGGAAATGCCGGAAATCAAGGCAGCTAGACGCTTACCGATTTCGATCGCACTTTCCATCGAACCAGACTTGTCAATCAACAAACCCGTTGCTTTCGCAATCTTGCCGCGCTTCTTCACCTGTTCGTTTGTCACCGCTTCCAGCTTCGCCGCCGTTGCTGCGTCGAAGTTCGCCCCCGCGCCCGCAACACTCGCTTTGTAAGCAGAAACCCGATCGCACTTTGCCGCTTCATCCAGCTTCGAGTCAATCAACTGCTTGACTTCCGCGTGATCCATCGCGCCGCGCGACTGAATCGATTTCAAATTGTTGATGACTTCCTGCGGCGACATCGAGTTAATCAGCGCCGCCAAAACCGTTGGCGTTAGCTGTCTGATCGCACCAACTGCGATCGTATACGGAATCTTGTACTCAACAATCAAATTCGCCTGTTCCGCAGGTGTCGCCGCCTTTGCTAACTGCTTCAAAACGAATGCCAGAGAGTCTTCCGGCGGATTGTCTTTAAACAGAATAGCATTAGCGCGATCGCTCGGCTTGACGTGCAGCGTTGCGTACAAATGTTTCATCGCCTTGCGGTTGCGGATGGCGGCGCGATCGAAAAACTGTGCATTCTTTTCCCGCGATTTCAGATAGCGAGTAACAGCAGTGCGCGCGCTGCGAGGCACCTTATTCTGGTGCCGCTTCATAAAGTCCACAATCCGCGAAACCTCGTAGGGAGGGAACTCTTGCAGCATCATAAAACCGGCATCTCGGTGTTCCGTCAGCGCCGAAGTCAGCAAATTTCCGGCAAAAACTTCCTTGTGATCTCGCACGTCGCCGTGACGTTGATACCACACTGCTAAATGACCATAAAAAATGGGGTCTAATTCGATAATTAACTTGTGAATTTCTGCCACCTTTTCCAGTTGACGGTGAGGAGTTGTGAGCAGACTGTTGAGCATTTCCACACGTAAATCCCGTTCTGCTGCATTCATATTCATTGCTGTCACCTAATATTTTGCACCTATTCCCTTAGTCCGCCAGGGATTGAAATCCCTGGCTCAAAGGTTAAGTCCTCTTAAGAGGACTGAAATGCGTGTTTAAAAATGTATTTTCTGTGATTAAAAACCAACAAAAACAAATATCTTTAGTCCTCTTTAGAGGACTTTAGCTATTAGACAGGGATTGAAATCCCTGGCGGACTATTTCGGAGTCTAGTGACTTTAAATCCGGTTCAACCCAGCTAGTTCGAGCTTCCGAAGACATCAACCGATCGCGCGTGTAGTAGCGAAAGGGTAAAGTGCGTGAAGCGGAGCTATCTTGTAGGGAATCGGCATATTTGGCAATCAAACCGTTAGCCAGATGTACGATCGAGCTATTTTGGCTTTCATCGGCGAGATATCGGCGAATAATTCGCACCCAAAACAGCGTTAGCGTTTCGTGATATCCACTGTTTTTTGTGGTTTCAATTCCTTGAACCGAGTTGTAACGTTTAATGCCATTGCGAATCGCATTTATCGCTTCTTGCTCCGATTCATAACACAGATACCACAGGGCAACGGTTAAATGTGCTTCGTGCGTCCATTGACTTCGCGACAGGTTGCCTTCTTGGAAGGCATGAATGAGACTGTCTATCTCCTTGGGCGATCGGTAAATTGCCAGTCTTTTTCTCATGGCTAATACCCAATTTATTTTTGAGGACGGAAGTCTTCAATACAAACAGGATTACTTAATTATTATCCTGAATTAAAAACAAGAGCTTATAGCGCCTAAAAAGTCACTTCGCGCAAGTCAAGAAAGCCGTTGGCACATACGCAGGAGTTGAACCCGCGACCGTTTCTTTTTAAGAGAAATGCTCTACCAATGAGCTAGTATGTAGGCTTCCTTTGTTGGGGCGCGAAGTGGAACTTTTAAGCGCCGGATAGATATAAAAAATTCAGCTATAAAAGGCAGCGCACAAGTCAGAGAAGCTTTAGCCTCGCGGCAAGTAGGAATTGAACCTACAATTCGATTTTAAGTCGAACGTATCCAGTTTGTAAGCTTCTTTTGTTAGGGTGCGCTGCCTAATACGTGCTTTAAGTGAATTTCTAGCCGTAAACAGCTTCTGGGCGGACAATTAAATCGCCGCTGGGACGGCGATCCAGAACGTAAGACTCGAAGCGATCGCCTTTGACATCAAAATGATTTGCCAGACGTTCCTTAATAGCCTTGTCGCTCATTCCTGCCGTGATACCCAGTTGGTTTTCCGCCAGATCGTAGGAACGTCCTTCAAAACGAATGTGAACCATTACCGATACCTCCTAGAGCAATTTTGGATTTGGGATTAGTAGCTTATCTGCTCTCGACTTTGGCTTTTTGTGAGACTTAGCAAATTGCCAGTATCGGTAAAGATTCACGAAATCTGATAATCTTTACTGAAAGAAGCGCCGTTCTAAATGATAAGCTTGTTTGATTCTGCGGATTTCCTCAGCCTTTTTGGTTGATTGAAATCTGGCTGAAATTGTCTGTTCTGAATCCGCATCAAATTCGTTGAAATTAGACTGATTTCGTACAATATCTGAGTCGAACAGAGTCAGTTTGTAACCGAACAGTCTCGTATAAAGTAACAACATGACAATCGAGTCTATGTTACAAGACTTTCAAATTGATGTTCCTTGAAATTTTGAGCAATATTTAGTTGTCAAGGTTCAGAATTTGCACGAAAAATACAGGTTTTTGCTTGTCCTGCGCTTTCCATATTTATATACTACATTTATACTACACAGGTGTCAAGGGGGTAGCAAAAGTTTTTTAGATAAAACTTACACGAGTGGCGAGAAACCGGGTTTTTTCACGAAAATATTTCGTTGTTACCCGCAGATCCGGTAAAAAACCGGGTTTCTTGGGTCGGAGTGCGTAAGTCCTGAGATGTTGCACCATTCTCAATAAGCTTTTTATGAATAGGCAAGATGCCTGTTCCACAAAGAGTGAATTTTCTTGTGGAACAGGCATCTTGCCTGTTCGTGAGAATGGTGCAAGATGTGAGTAAGTCCCTATCAATTAAATATCCTTAACATAAGAAATGCTCTTGCGAATATTGTGAAAGCCTACTGATTCGTAAAGCCGCAGCGCACCGCAGGAATTTTCAGCATCGACGCCGAGAATAGCAGTCTCGACACCGGCAGCTTTGAGTCGATGCAAACCAGCCAGCAACATTGCTCGTCCCAATCCAATTTTGCGGAAGCCACGCCGCGTACCGAGAACACAAATCCAGCCTTCGTTTCTGCCGGTGCGATCGTTTTCATCGGGGTTAATTTCGCAGTAGCAAAAAGCGGCAAAAGTGCCGTCTGCTGCAACAGCGATCGAATCTAGCTCGTTTCTATAATTGGGTAGAGTTGAATAGTAATTGGATTTCTCTACTGTAAAATCGTGGTGGTTCCAGTGGTCGATAAACGACTGGTTGAACATTTCTACCCAAGCTTCCGCATCCTGTTCGCAGGAGACTTGACGCAGCAAGAAACCTTCGGGAAATTGCGGTTCTGGGATTGGTTCACAGAGCGATCGCGCCATGCGGAAAAAATAGCGATCGGCCCTGAAACCGCAACTTGCGAGCACAGAAATGCGATCGCAATCCTCAGCGCGAGCCCAAGATCGCAGCTTCACGGGCGCGCTCCGCATCGCAGACACCTCGCGCATCCGCACTTCACCCCAGGCGATCGCGGCTGCTTCCACATCGCCCGATCGCGCGTCGGGGCGGACCCGAAACGACAGCCAACCGTCAATTACTTCCCCAGGCTCAGAAACTGACAACTGAGCAAAACCGATTAATTTTCCCTCCGCATCTTCCCAAAGGCAGATATCGCGCCCTACATCTAGGGAAGGTTCGTTAAATTCTTGTTGTAATTCGGAGATTGAAGTGCCTTGATCCAGCCGATCGACTTCTTCGCAAGTATTGATTAAATTGGCGATCGCATCTAAATCGCGATCGCCCGCATAGCAGCGCGCCGAGAGATTGGCCATCATAGCTAATCACCATTTCCTGTTGTTATTCAGTTTAAAAATAGCTTGGGCGATCGCACTTTTATCGATCGGATGAGCCGAGCGGTCGATCGGCATTAAAAATCTGACAACGCAAACACCCCGACGCCTCGAACTGTTACAGCAGTTGACTGCACTCGTGAGTTTCGATAAATTCAGGTTGAGGATTTGGGATGGGAGTAGAAGGACTTGAACCTTCGACCTTGAGATTAAGAGTCACCTGCTCTAACCAACTGAGCTATACTCCCGCATCTAAGCTAGTATAACACAACCGTTCTGAAAAATCAACTATTTTTGTTAAAATTTGTGGCGTTCGCCCTTACTCGAATATTTAATTTAAGTTCGAGCGCCCTGATTCCACATTTGATTTAAGCGCGATCGACCTCAAGCACCTCCCCAGAGTTGTGCAAAACCTGCGCCCGACCATCCAAGCAAATCTGGTACTTGGCCATCTCCAATCTAGACAATTCGCTTGACTCCATCTTGGCGCTCTATTGCATCCACACAGAAAAATTTGCTGTGAATGAATGAGTAAGGTGGACTTTTGCCACCCTACTGATTCTAATTGGTTCCGAAAGCGTCTACTTGAGAATGTGGGAGACCACACCGGCGCCCACAGTACGATTGCCTTCGCGGATGGCAAAACGCATATTTTGTTCGATCGCGATCGGCTGCAACAACTTCACAGTCATATTAACGCGATCGCCCGGAATTACCATGTTTATCGCGCTCCCGTCATCAGCCGTAAAAGATGCGATCGTACCTGTAACATCCGTTGTCCGCACGAAGAATTGAGGGCGATATCCCGCAACAAAAGGAGTCCGGCGGCCGCCTTCTTTTTCCGACAGCACGTAAACCTCAGAATCGAATTCAGTGTGAGGTTTAATGGAACCGGGTTTAGCAAGCACCATCCCCCGCTCAATTTCGTCTTTTTGGATGCCGCGAAGCAACAAACCGACATTATCTCCAGCCATTCCTTCATCCAGAAGTTGCTGGAACATTTCAACGCCGATAACTGTTATCGTGCGAGTGTTTTGGATTCCCACCAATTCCACAGTATCGCCGACTTTGATTTTACCCCGCTCGATTTTGCCAGTTGCGACAGTTCCCCGACCTTTGATCGAGAACACATCTTCAACAGCCATCAGAAAAGGTTTGTCAATATCGCGATCAGGCGTAGAAATCCAGTCATCTACCGCATCCATCAAATTGTAAATGCCATCAACCCACTCATCCTCGCCGCGGCGTATTTTCGGATTAGCAGTCATCTTTTCCAGCGCTTTCAGTGCCGAACCTGCGACAATTGGAATATCATCGCCGGGGAAACCGTAAGAACTGAGAAGTTCGCGAATTTCTAACTCGACCAACTCCAAAATTTCCGCATCGTCCACCATATCTTTCTTATTCAAAAAGACAACCAACTTCGGCACTCCCACTTGCCGCGCTAACAAGATATGTTCGCGAGTTTGAGGCATCGAACCATCTGCCGCCGACACGACGAGGATTGCACCATCCATTTGAGCGGCACCCACGATCATGTTTTTCACGTAATCAGCGTGACCCGGACAATCAACGTGAGCGTAATGGCGATCGCCTGTTTCATACTCAACGTGAGCCGTATTAATCGTGATTCCCCGCTGTTTTTCTTCCGGTGCAGCATCGATTTCATCGTACTTTTTAGCCTTGGCCCGACCCTGTGCAGCCAGCGTCATTGTAATCGCTGCTGTGAGGGTTGTTTTGCCGTGGTCAACGTGACCGATCGTACCGACATTGACGTGGGGTTTGTTCCGTTCAAATTTGGTGCGTGACATTACATTTGATTCTCCTTTTAGAATTGTTGTTTGTTTTCAATCATTAGTTTTTAGTCCTTAGACTCTTGTTAATGAGTAAGGATTGCTCGCTAATGACTAAAAAGAAAAGTGGAGGAGTCGAACCTCTACAGCTTTGCGCTGCACGCTGGTATTCCAAACCAGTTGCCGTCCACACAGCAACACTTTCCAAGTTTTTGATTTTTCACCGCAGATAACCCAAATGAACGCAGATAAATGCAGCAGATTCCATGCAACAATATGCCGTTCAATCTAAAGTCTAAAGTTTCACAGATATCCCTCAATCTAAAATCTACAATCTACAATCTAAAATCGATTGAGTGGGTGGTATAGGAGTTGAACCTATCTGATACCGGTTAAAAGCCGGGTGCATAACCGCTTTGCTAACCACCCATAAAAATTCAGCGTTTGTGTAATTCCTAAAAAATCCTTGTGTAGTAAAGACTTCACTCGTTTCTTGCCCCCAGCAATTGCAACGCATAAAGTCCCGATTGCTAATGCTTCACTCGATAATGAAGCAACATGAAACCGTTGCTATAGATTTTGCGATCGGTAAGTTCCAAATTTGTCGGATCGAGTGCACCAGAAAAAAGCGGAATTCCCGCTCCGATTACTACCGGATTTAACTTCACAATCATCTCGTCAATCTCCGAAAAAAGAGTTGCCGCTAAAGCGCCACCACCGCAGAGCCAGATATCTTTACCCGTTTCTTTTTTCAATTCCTTAACCAATGCAACAGGATTGTCCGAAACAAGTTCAATATTCTCATCGGGGCTGGCTTCCATAGTGCGCGAAAAGACATACTGCTTCAAGCTAGGATAAGGATTAGTTACACCAACATTTAGCCCTACCTCATAGGTTTTCCGTCCCATCAAAACAGCATCAAACTGCTTGTTCTCTGCAGGAATGCCGAGAGCCTTTTGAACGTGAGCCGGAAAAGTCTCTGGAAAAAACTCAAACAAATCAGCAAAATGCTCTCCGTTCATAGGCAAAAAATCAAAGGAGCCATTTTCGCGAGCAATAAACCCGTCAACGGTGCAAGCAACGTAATATTTTAGTTTTCTCATGTTTCACGTTCATTTTGATAAAGTGAAAAGACAATAAATGGAGAGGACGGGACTCGAACCCGCATCGATCGACAGCAACTTTCAGGAAACGCGCTTCCTTACTGCCCGCAAGCAGATGAGAACTGCCCCCATCTCGGACTGTTAATTCCTTTCAGTGCCTCCGCAACCCGCTGCCAGTTTGCGTTTTCAGGGAATATCGCGAAGCAACTTTTTACCCTACTCAACAAACCCGATCGTCCTTTTGGGAGCCGCTTTTCCAAAGTTTTTACGGTGCCATTCCACTTAGGCGACCTCCCCATAGTTTTGCTCAGTCTAGGATAGCAAATCTCGTGAAAAAATTAACCATAATTCTCCCTTATTTATATATAAAATCATAAGCAATCCACCGAGGAGGTACTGCCCCTCCTATCCCCGCGTTATCAGCACGGTGTCTCGCTTTTCGACTTCCGGTGGTTAAAAGGAAGATGAAGGAATCGAACCCTTACAGTTACCCGTACCCCAGTTTTCAAGACTGGTTGCCAACCATTTAGCGGCATCTTCCAAGTTGAATAACGGAAGCTGGAGGAGTCGAACCCCTACAATTGTTAACTGCACTCCTGTGTTCGAGACAGGTTGCCGTCCTCTCGGCAGCAGCTTCCCAAATTTTGGGTGTATAACGACTCTTAAAAATTTTTATTATTAATACACACCCCATTTAAAAGTAAGATGGCAATACCTTTAAAAACTTGTCATGCAAATCACTCAAGATCAACTAATAAAATTGTTCCAAGAATACTATCAGTCTCGCGGTGAAGTTCCTGCCTTAAATAAAGTTAGAAATAAAAGTATTCCTTGCCCAGTAGCACACAATACAGTTGTCAGGAAATTTGGCAGTTGGAATAATGCTTTGAAAGCAGCAGGCTTACCGTTATTTGTCAAACCAATTCTAGCGAAGGAAGTAGTTTGTTTTACCTGTGATCAGGTTTTTTATAAACAAAGACACCGACTACAAGAGGGCCAACCAGATTTTTGTTCAAATTCATGTACAGCAACTTACAATAATTGCCATAAAAATTATGGAAATCGACGATCTAAGCTTGAACATTGGATTAAGGAGCAGCTTTTAAACCTTTATCGAGAGATAGAAATTTATTTCAATCGCAAAGATGCCATAAATGCAGAGATTGATATATACATTCCTTCTCTAAATTTAGCTTTTGAGTTAAATGGCATTTTCCATTACGAGCCAATTTATGGAACCGAAAAACTAGCGTCTATTCAAAATAATTATAGTCGCAAGTTTCAAGCCTGTTTAGAAAAGGGAATTGAATTAGCAATTATTAACTGCTCTCAAGAAAAAAAGTTTCTGAAATCAACCTCTCAAAAATACCTTAATATCATAACCTCCATTATCAATTCAAAGGTGTCCGACGGGCCTCGAACCCGCTAATAACTAGCTTCACAGGCTAGCGTCTCGACCGCTTCGACTTCAGACACCGAAAGTGGAGTCAAGGAGAATCGAACTCCTGGCCTCTTGCGTGCAAAGCAAGCGCTCTACCAATTGAGCTATGACCCCGCGTCAAAGATTTACCTGTAGAGTAAATCTAAAATCTAAAATCTAAAATCTAAAATTGGTGTGGTGGATCGCGATCGGATTTGAACCGATATCTTTCTAACAGCCAGTTAGATGCTTTACCAATTAAGCTACGAACCCCAGACAGCAGGAGCGGTAGGACTTGAACCCACAACATTCGAGGTAGAAGCTCGACACTCTATCCAGTTGAGTTACGCTCCCATGTTTTTTGTTAATGTGCGATTTCCTACGGGATAGCTGCGCTTCACGCACTTTCCGTGCAAGTTATCAGAGCATTGCGTTTTCTCAGTTACTAGAGGGACTCCGCCGATGAGTTATTACACACTCTTTAAAGGATGGCTACCTTCAAGCCAACCTGCCGGGTTCAATGCACTCCTCGTTCTCAAACGCCCGCTGATTTTGACAGCGTTACCTTTCCTCTCGTACTAAAGTATGTAGGCTCCAAAGATTGGGACACGCAAAGGGCGATCGCTCTTAATATAAAAAATTATCCATTCAATGGAATCAACCTCCTTAAATTAAAGCAAAAACAACGAGAGTGGTAGGATTTGAACCCACAACATCCGCGTCCGAAGCGTGGCGCTCTATCCATTGAGCTACACTCCCATAAATTGGTAGTCCTGACAGGAGATTACCCCGCGTCTCCTTGTAAGGCAAACGCTCTACCCTCGAAGCTCAGGACTACAAAAGCGGATGATGGGACTCGAACCCATGCGCTGAGAATGGCATACTCAGATGCTAGCCTTTACATCACACCCGCAAACCGATTTGAGATTTGAAATTTAAGATTTTGGATTGAAAAAACCTCTCGTTTAGCCAAGCGGATAACGAGGATTGAACTCGTGCCTAGAGTTTGGAAGACTCGAATGCTACCGTTACACCATATCCGCAATTGTGGGGCTGGTGATAGGAATTGAACCTACAACCGACTGATTACAAATCAGTTGCTCTACCTAATTGAGCTACACCAGCACGCCAAGCAGATGGTGAGATTTGAACTCGGAAAAAAGCTTTACAAGAGCCTCATGTTGCCAATTACCTCACACCTGCATTTTTGGTGGCGGGGGCAGGAGTTGAACCTGCTATTAAGAGGCTTATGAGACCTCCAAGCCTACCCAGGCTACTTCACCCGCGATGTCACCAAATACCCCTGACTGGCATCGAACCAGCACTAACTAGATCCTAAATCTAGCGCCTCTACCGATTGGGCTACAGGGGCAAAACCGATTTGAGATTTGAGATTTGAGATTGAATAAAACCTCATACCCCTGACAGGCCTCGAACCTGCAAAAAACACTCGTTTTGAGCGAGTGATGTTTTCCAATTACATCACAGGGGCAAAGTCGGGATGGTTGGATTTGAACCAACGACTCCATGCTCCCAAAGCATGGCTTCTGGCCGCTGAATTACATCCCGTTCATGCTCCTAGTGAGACTCGAACTCACACTCAAAATAAAACAGATTTTAAGTCTGCCGCGTCTGCCAATTCCGCCACAGGAGCAAGTAGAAACTTAGTTGAAAATTTGGTACTCGGGAGTGAGATTTGAACTCACACAACACAATTTTTGAAACTGCGGCCTCTGCCAATTGGGCTACAGGAGTGTAATTTATCTGCTTTCGTAATAGCAGAACTGGGAAGGCAGGGATCGAACCTGCATTTTGCCGCTTTCAAAGAGCGGTGCCATACCGATTAGGCGACTTCCCAATAATTGGGTGCCGGGGTAGGCTTTGAAACTACAGAAACTCCTATTTCAGAGATAGGCGACTTTACCAATTTGTCTACCCGGCAGTTAAAAAAATGGCTGCCCCAGTAGGACTCGAACCTACAACCTAACGGTTAACAACCGCTTGCTCTACCATTGAGCTATAAGGCAACGCAATCCCCCAAGTCAGTATCGAACTGACGACCTCTTGTTCTTCACACAAGCGCTCTACCAACTGAGCTATCGGGGGAAAACGGAGAAGGAGGGATTTGAACCCTCGACGGCTGTTAAACCGCTCTTTCTTAGCAGGAAAGCGCCTTAAGCCACTCGGCCACCTCTCCGAGCGCGAGAACGGAGGGATTTGAACCCTCAATCTTCAGTTTTATTAACTGAGATGTTATCCGGCTACACCACGTTCTCAAAATTGCAACTGCGGATTAAATGCAGTTACAAATGGGTCGGGCTGGAATTGAACCAGCAACGCTTTAAGCTACTGTTTTACAGACAGCTACCCACGCCAATAGGAGGGCCGACCCTGAAATTTTGGAAGTGCTGACGGGAGTTGAACCCGCAATCACTTGGGTGAAAACCAAGCGGCTTAAACCATTTGCCTACAGCACTATAAATTGGCACAGGAACTGAGATTTGAACTCAGAATGCTGGTTTTGGAGACCAGAGTGTTGCCAGTTACACCATCCCTGCTTTTGGTGGCAGCGGCGGGATTTGCACCCGCATTGACCAAGGTATGAACTTGGCGCTTTACGATTAAGCTACGCTGCAATGTCACTTTCGCTTCGTTCCTTTTCAAAGTTAAAAATTTCAATTAAAAGACTGTTAGTTTAATCTTTTAATTTCTAATTTTTAATTTCTGATAAGGAACAGAGGTTAGGGCGGGATTTGAACCCGCGAAAATCGGTTTTGCAGACCGACGCTTTGAGCCACTCAGCCACCTAACCTGGGAGTCCCGACGAGGTTTGCACTCGCAATCTTCTCCTTGAGAGGGAGACGGCTTGACTTTTGCCTACGGGACTTTGACCCCCGCCGAAAAACGGATACTTGCTTTCCGACAGGAGGTGTGGATTTTAGACCAAAGTTCCAGGTCCGAGATTCTTCTCCTGTGGAGTAAATCTAAAATCTAAAATCTAAAATCTAAAATCGACTGACGGGAGTAACGAGACTTGAACTCGCAACCTTTCGCTCGACAGGCGACTGCTCTGACCGGTTGAGCTATACCCCCGCGAAAATGAACAATTTTCTGTCCTTGAATTACTCAAGTTGGGACGGGGTGGCGGTTGATTCCGCGTACTACAACCCGATCGGGTTATTGTTGCCGGAGTCTACACCGCCAATGTCCACAATTATGTGACACGATTAACTTCCTATTCAGTTTTCAAGGTTCATGTTGCTTGTGGGGTAAGACTTTGAAGCTCTTTACCCTTCGCCATACATTTATACTACATTGCATAATACAAGACTGTCAAGGGGGTAATACAACTTTTTTTTAAATTGGGTTTTTTAAAGGGGTGTTGATCGCTCCAAACAACCCTCTCCGTTCCCCCAAACCCTTATAAATCAAAAGTTTTGCTGCTAAAATGATGTTGTGGCGTAAGGTAAATCTGATGCTGAAACTGTACTACACACCAATTTCTCTGAATTCTCGCCGTCGCGCGAGGTGGCACTTCTGGAAAATGCGATAATCAGCTTTTAAATATCAAATACTACAAATCAAACCTTGTCTGAATTGCCCTTAACTCCCGTGCCCGCAACCCCAGAACCCGATCGCCCAAACCTCCCTCACTGGCTACACTCCTTGGATACCTGTCCGAGTACCAACAGTTGGGCGATCGCCCGCGCGGCCCAACTCCACCACGGAGATGCAGTATTTACCAAGCGACAAACCAGCGGGCGCGGCCAACACGGGCGCACCTGGCACGCCCCAACCGGTGTCTTAACTGTTAGTTTTGTACTCGACAACCTCAACCCCAATCTCTTGCCGGGACTCAGTTTAGCAGCGGGTTTAGCGGTGATTTACGCGATCGAAGATTTGGTTCCCGACTGTCGCGATATGCTGCGCCTGAAATGGCCAAACGATGTCTGGATCGATCGCCAGAAATTAGCGGGAATTCTCTGCGAAGCCACCAACGGCAATGCTTTGGGCAAAACTCGCGCCGTTGTGGGAATTGGACTCAACCGCTGCGTAGATTTCGCGGCTGCGGGATTGGCTGAAAGGGATCTCGGCAATGCGGTAAGCTTGCATTCAATTGCTAGTACAGTACCAGATGAACTGTGTTTGCTCGATCGACTGCGGCACTATTTACTCGAACTAGCCGATATGTTTTCTACCACAGACAAGCCAGCCTCCAAGTCCGGTTTAGCGCTACTTTTGCCGGAATTGCGTCGCCGTGATGCGTTGATGGGCTGCCCGGTGGCGATCGAACTTTCCTCGGAAACTATCTGCGGAGAAGCAGCGGGCATTGATGGATGCGGCCGCTTGTTAATATGCTTGGCGGGCGATCGAATACAAGCCTTTACTTCCGGGCGAGTTCGATTAATTTAAGAGTCAGTGGGCAGTGGGCAGTTGTCAGCAGTCAGCACTCAGCAGTCAACAGTCAGCAGTCAACAGTCAACAATTCCCAATTCGCAAGTTTAATTTACCACCTCAAATACTACCAATCTGCTAAGCCACAGCGGTTGATTGGCCTCCACAGCTTCGGGACGACCCTTAGTAGAAGCAACTTGTATTCTGTTGCCATTTATCCCTTGTCTAACCAAAATACCTTTCACATTTGTCGCCCTTTCCAGTGCCAACTTTTGATTTTCGGCCGGAGTGCTTTTAAAATCGCTGTAGCCAACTACCCTTAAATTTTTCGTGCGATTTTTCTCCATATATTCCTTGACTTTGCTAAGCTTTTCTGCTACATCTTTCGCCTGCAAACTTGCCGAACCTGCACCGAAATATACGCGAACTGGCATTATTATCTTGGGTGGCGGTGGAGTTCCTATTATCACTGTATTTGTTACAAACTTCACCCCCGGAATTTTCTCAAAAGCTTGAGTTATTTTCTGAGCATCTGGTACTTTGCTTACGCTGCCTGCAACGGCGACTTTTCCCTCTGCATAGCGAGCTGAGATATTAATGCTTTCTACTTTATTCAAAAGAGCTGCTGTCCGCTTGACATCGGCTTCGACTAAAACCGGATCTGGAGGTACTTCAACGGCTATAATTTTATTTTCAATTCTTGATTGGGGAGCCGCTTGCTGAGCGATTTTTTCCGCTTTCGATCGCAGATTTTGATTCGGCACTCGTCCCGAAATCTCCAATACTCTATCTTTAACATCAGCCACGAGGCGATAAACTGATAAATCGGGAGCAGATTGTAATGCTAAATTTGTATCTGCTTCTAAGCTCGCTGCAACTCTGCTGCGGTATTGATGAATTCCCCAAGGTACGCCAATTAAACCTAACGCTGCCAAACCGATCATGGGTAAAATGGGAAGTTTAGGAGATTTAACTTTTACCTCTGTATCGATTAATTTTTGCAATTTCGAGTTTACTTCGGGTGGCACAGTTGCTGGATCGCCGTTAAATGACTGAATTTGAGTTCCGTATTCTTGAACAATATTGTTGAATATCGATCGCATTTTGTACTTAAACCACTGGCGGGTTTCTCCTTGCATAACTACGGCCAGATAACACGAACCCGCTACTTCCAATACTATCTTAGATGTCCCGTATTCTATAGCATCAATCTCTGCAATATTTCCCGACTGAGAGATGCAATCGTTAACAAAAGCCCGAATAGCAGTCAGCATCCCTGCTACCATGTCTGATTCTAGCTGTTCGCGTTCAGACTTCTGCACTGCTGAAATGACTAAGCCGGATTGCGTTTGAATTAAAAAAACCGCTTTAACACTCAGTGGTGTTGTTTCTTTCATCAGCAATTCTGCTTCAGAAATGCCCTGTAATTTGGCTTTAATTTTGCGATTAATTCCCTCTGGACTTAAAGATGCTTCGAGTTTTTCATTAATCTCCCGCATCATCTCGGCAATGTATTTTAAAATCGTGCTGCCGATGATCGGATAAAGTGCATCCGACATTGCTTCTCGCTTGAGATGAATTTGCTGTCTGATAGCGGCGGCCATTTCCGGCGCGATCGCCATGGCAATTTCATCGGGCGATTCACTCATTCTGTGGCTGATTCCCACAGTCAGAGCCGGCGATATGGCTACTCCCATCGATTGTCGATTTTCTCGGGTTTTGGTATTAATTATTTCATCAATTATCGGAGCTATGGTTTCGACAAATGATTGTTTCGACTCATTAATGGTTTGGAGCATCATTTCGGGAAAAATGATTTTAATTCGGGCGACTAATTCTTCCCGATCGCCTCCCCATTCCGCATCAGTAATTTTGCGATCGAGTTCCCCTACTTTATCGTTGAGTCTGTAATTATAACTTACAACTTCATCTAACAATGGTAAAATAGATTCGATGACAGACTTTTGCAGTTGGGCGTGATGGCTAACCATCAGCTCGTCAATCAAAGGTTTCAGTAAATCCGTAAATAAGTCTGTCGATTCATAAATCCGGTGTTCGATCGCCACAATCTGTTGTTCGATCTTCGCGAGTCTTTGATCGATCCTTTTATTCTGAATGATGGCATCGACAGCCGGGGCGATCGCAGATTCTATCTCTAGCTTTGCTTCCCCGATGTTGCGAGACAGCATTTCTACAATCACTGGCATTATTCTTGCCATCAACCCTTCTATCTCGGCTAAAACTTGCTGCTGAACTTCGACAATCTTAGTTTCATTATTTAATATTTGGGCTGCAATACCGCTGTTTTGAATAGCCGTGTTGACACCGGGCGCGATCGCCTCTCTCAACTCTAACTTTGTCTCCTCGATTTTTCGGTTCAGCGACTCAATCATTAACGGCATTAACCTTGCCATTATATCTTCCGGCTGAGATTTTTGCTGTCGCTGAAGATTATTTAGTCTACTTTCTACGTCGCTCAATTTTCCTTGAACTTCTCTTTGAAGAATTGCTGATTCTATCAAAGGTTGGATCGTCGCTGCTACTTGTAATTTTGATTCATCGATTTGCTGAATCAGCAAATCAGTTATTGCGGGCATTAGCATCGCCATTATCTCTTCTGGCTTCTGAATTGGCGACTGTTGCGTAGCCAGTCGGCGTTCGATGATGCTCAATACTTTTTCTTCTATTTCTACCCAAGCTATTCTTACCTGTACTGAGGGGGCAACAGCTTCTACCACCTCTAATTTTAATTCACTAATTTTGCGGTTCAGCAATTCGCTAACTACTGGTACCAGGTGCTTGATTAAATCTTCCGGTTGCTGCTGGTAACGCTGCTGAATATTCGCAACTCTATCTTCAATTCTTACTACCTGTTCTTCAAGTCCGTTTTGATTGTGAATTACTTGATTGACTCTCGGTGCGATCGCCGAAGCTACCTCTAACTTAGACTCCTCTACCTTACGGTTGAGCAGATCGCCCACTACTGGCATCAGCCGTTGGATTAAGTGTTCTGTATTCGGCAGTGGCTGCTGGTTCAAGTTAGCAATTTGATTTTCCCAATCTGCTAATTTTGCCTCCAACTCGATCGGATTAATTCTATTATTGCTCGCGAGGTCGATCGCCTTTTTTAATTCCGACTTCAACTCCTCTACTTCTTCTCTCACTAACTCAGGAATTAACGGTTTCAGTAAAACCATCAACTCTTCTGGTTGAGACATCAGCTTCTCAAAATTTTCTAACCTTTTTTCCACGTTCAAAACATTACTGTAAAATTCCGGTAAATCCCTTTCAAATAGCAATTGTTGCAACTGTTTAAACTGCTCTACTGCTTGTTCTAATTCTTCCTCCGACGGCCGATGATTTTTGGCTACCTTCCCGGCCATAGATAAATCGGGTTCCTGATTATTGTTTTCTCGTCTTTGAGATGGGATCTCTTCATCGTTAGTTAATACTTCCGGCACAATACTCGGTGATTCGATCCGAAAAGACAATTGTTGGCGTCGATTTTCCTCATCCTCCAACCGCTGCACAGACTTTTCCGAAAGGGGTAACTTCAGCTCGCTTGGTTCTTTTTTTGATTTCTTTAATAACTGGAATTCAGTCAGTATAGTTAGCAATTCCTGAAGTTGCTCTCCAGCTTTAGAATTTGCCAGAGTTGCATCAGAAACCTCTTTTTCTGACTGATATATTTTGTTTGAATTATCATTAGATGCTGCCATACTGCGCTACCAAAAGTTGATTTTGATCGACCGAAGGAAATTACCAGCTTGCTTGCCGCCTCACCCCAGCGAAAATCAATAGGAATGACACAATTGTTCCAAGCGTCAGGCGTACTAAAGCTATCGCCCTATTTTAACTGCTGTTCTGCGACTAGCCAACTGGGCGGCCAACTGCAATGCTGCCTTCATGCTGGAGGCATCTGCAATCCCTTGACCTACAATATCAAAAGCTGTGCCGTGATCCGGAGAAGTGCGGACAAAAGGCAAGCCAATTGTAGTGTTGACTGCTTTATCGAAAGCCATTAATTTTACTGGAATCAACCCCTGGTCGTGGTACATTGCCAAGTAACCGTCGTGAGCTTCCTTGGCTAAACCGTACCAAACTTTAGCCGGTTTTACCCACAGGGTATCAGGGGGGACTGGCCCGTCTAACTGCACTTGAGGAAAGCGATCGCGCTGCGTTTCCAACCAAGGTATCATCCAGTCTTGCTCTTCATTTCCCAGTTTGCCATTTTCGCCGCTGTGAGGATTTAAGCCAGAAATCGCAATTTTCGGTCTTTCCAGCCCAAAATCTTCCCGCAAACACTTTACCAGCAATTCTAGTTTTTCGCTCAGCAATTCTGGAGTCAAAGCATCAGGTACTTGACGCAGGGAAATATGTGTGGTAGCCAGTAAAGTTACGAGCGTCCAGCCACTGTGGGGAGATGTGGCGGCAAACAGCATTCCGAATCGCTGCGATTTCGCCCTTTCTGCGAGGAGTTCTGTTTGTCCGGGATAATTGTAACCTGCGGCCTGCCAACAAGTTTTGGAAATCGGGCCTGTCACGATCGCGGAGAATTCGCCGGCGATGGTAAGGGCGATCGCGCTTTCCATGTAAGCAAAGCTAGCCGCCCCGCTAGCTGCACTCCCGATGCCAGGGACAATTTCGCCCCACTTGCTGTCTGGTTCGATATCAATAATATTTAATGTTTCGGGATTTGCCGCTTTTGCTGCGGGATTGGTTGATCGCAACTTATCGTAAGTTTGCTGCAAAACTCTCCTCGAACCTATAACCGTTACCCTCAAACCAGCAGTGGGATCTGCCAATGCCTTGAGAATCACTTCCGGGCCAATTCCCGCCGGATCTCCCAGAGTTACAGCTAGTTTTGATTCCCGATCGAGACTCAAGGCAGTTTTCTCCAACAAAATACAGGAATTTCGGCACTGAAATTTTAGCATTCATGTACCGGGTTGCCCCAAATTATATTATCTTTATTTAATGCGATCGCCCAATTGGACATATCAAATCATGAATCCTGAAATTTTCAATGCAGCCTTTTTGTCCTTTTCCCTAATTTTCGTGGGTATAGGTGGAGGCTTCCTCCTGCTCAAATTGCAAGGCGGCGAAGAATAAGTTTTTTTCAACCAATCCTTCAGAAGCCTTCTACCTTCTGCCTTCTAGAGTCTACTTTCTGCCGAAAGCCAGCCTTCTGCCGAATATCTCAAGCCTAAAATGAGAAAACTTCAGGTTTTTGTTAAGTTTGTTATAAAAACTTAACAAAAACCTGATACCATCTTATAGAAAGTTTAAGATTCATAATTAATCCCTAGATGACTTTATTGATTTTAGGTGCCACCGGCACTCTCGGCCGCCAGATAGCCCGCCGCGCCCTAGACGAGGGCTACCAGGTGCGCTGTTTAGTCAGAAGTTACAGAAAAGCTGCCTTTTTGAAAGAATGGGGCGCTGAACTCGTACCGGGGAACCTTTGCCAGCCAGACAGTCTGCCTCCGGCCCTAGAAGGCGTCACTGCTATTATCGATGCAGCAACAGCGAGTGCAGCCGATTCTGTCAGCATCAAAAGAGTAGACTGGGACGGAAAAGTATCGCTGATCCAAGCAGCAGCAGCAGCAGGCATCAAGCGTTATATATTCTTTTCCTTTCTCGACGCTGAGAAATATCCCGAAGTCCCCTTGTTGGAAATCAAGCGCTGTACCGAACTGTTCTTAGCAGAATCCGGTTTAGACTACACAATCTTGAGACCTTGCGGCTTTTTGCAAGGACTGGTGAGCCTGTATGCAATGCCGATTTTGGACAATCAGGCAGTCTGGCTGCCCAACAAGCCATCCGCCCTTGCCTACATGAACACTCAGGACGTTGCTAAATTTGCCGTCCGAGCCCTTTCCGTTCCCGAAACCGAGAAAAAAAGCTTTCCGGTTGTGGGAAATCGCGCTTGGGATGCTGAAGAAATCGTGCGGTTGTGCGAACGGCTGTCAGGGAAGCAAGCTAAAATTACGCGCACCCCAGACGCCTTGTTGAAGGCTACTCGTAAGTTAGCTACTTTCTTTCAGTGGAGTTGGAACGTAGCTGACAGATTGGCTTTTTCAGAAGTTTTGGCAGCCGGAAAACCCTTGAAAGCTCCGATGGATGATGTTTACAGTGTCTTCGGACTCGACCCTAAAGAAACTACTACTTTGGAGTCTTATCTGGAAGAATACTTTAATCTGATTATGAAGAAGCTCAAGGAAATAGAGTACGAGCAGCTTAAGACTAAAAAACGGAGTAAACAAAAAATGCCCTTTACATTTTAAAGTGCCGAAAGCTGGGATTATATACAACGACGTTAAACCTGTGGCTTGTCGCATCGCCGCAGAGTTAGAAAAGAAGCTGACTGCCCGCGGCTGGGAGGTTTGCTCGGTTTCTGGTTCGGGAGGAATTCTGGGCTATTCTAGCCCCGATCGCCCCCTGTGCCACAACCCGATCGAACAACTCGTCCCCCCCGGTTTTGACAGCGACATGGAGTTTGCAGTGGTTTTGGGCGGCGACGGTACGGTACTGTCGGCATTTCGCCAAGTCGCTCCGATTGGAGTGCCGCTGCTGACTGTCAATACCGGTCACATGGGCTTTTTAACAGAAACTTACCTGAACTTGCTGCCGCAAGCTTTGGAAAAGGTAATCGCCGGAGAATACGAAATAGAAGAAAGATCGATGCTGGCCGTGCGGCTGTTTCGAGAAAACGACTGCCTCTGGGAAGCCCTTTGTCTCAATGAAATGGTGCTGCACCGGGAACCGCTGACTTGTATGTGTCATTTTGAAGTGGCGATCGGTCAGCACGCCTCTATTGACATTGCCGCAGATGGAGTCATCATCGCAACTCCCACAGGATCGACAGCTTACGCCCTTTCTGCGGGTGGGCCTGTGATCATTCCCGGAGTGCCGGTGTTGCAGTTGCTGCCTATTTGCCCGCATTCAATGGCTTCGCGGGCTTTGGTGTTTTCCAACACTGAGCCGGTCAAGATTTTGCCGGCGAGTCCAAACCGCCTGGTGATGGTGGTAGACGGTAACGGCGGATGTTATGTTCTGCCCGAAGATTGGGTGCAAGTCGAGCGTTCTCCGTACCCAGCCCGCTTTATTCGGGTGCAATCTTTTGAGTTTTTCCACATTTTGCGGGAAAAATTGGGCTGGGGCTTGCCTCACATTGCTAAACCGAGTTCGGTTGAGTTGCCTTGATAGTTGTTGTTGACACTCCCCGACTATCAGGGTACGGGGATTGTTGACTCAACCAGTTGGCTTGCTCGTAGATATCATATCAAGTCCTAGCTGTAGGAGACTACAATTCCCGTTCTCGTTTTTCACCGATTGAAGGGATTTTGATTTCTTTATCTGTTGATAAATCGTAGAATAAAGCAGCAATTAGTGTTGCTAATGTAGGGCGACATTTATCCACCGGAATCGTTAATTCTCGATCGAGCTTCCGAATCATCTCCAAGGTCAGGCAGTGTTTGCGAGATAATGTTCCTGGTCAGTGGCGGTAGCTATCTCAGGACTCAGCACAGCGACTCTCGTCCGTCCGCTGCATTGAGGTTGTTATATTTCGCCTTCATTGCCTCAATGCTGATGCCCTTTCCTTCTCGGCAACTTGCAAATAACCTGACAGGTCGTTTTTGACTGCATCAATGGGGACTTGCTTAATTCCTCTCTCCTACCGAACTCGGCTAACCACCTCATTGCCTCCGATTTCTATAGAAATGGAGTTTATTTCTATTCCCTATTCCCTAATTTACACAAACATTTTTTGCAGCAAGCCTTTTTTGAATTGTTCGGTGCGCTGAATCTGTTACCCCACTGCTTCAGTTTGGGTCATGGAAGGGAGATTGATATATTTTTAAGCCTTGGATAAAGCGAAAATCTTTGAGGTTTAGGGTATAAAGGCTAATGTTATGGGTTAGGGCGGTGGCGGCAATCATGGCATCGGGAATTGTGAGTTTATGGCTTAGGGAATATTGCGCCATGAGTTCGATGAATTGCTCTGAGATGGGTCGATCGATGGGAATATTTTGAAGTAAGTCGAGGTGTTTTTGAATGCGGTTTAGTTCGTTTTTGTTGAGTGCGCCATAGTACAGTTCGGCTCTGGTGATAATGCTAATGGTTAAGTTCTGGCTGCCGATTTGCCGTAGTTCTTGAATGATGGCGGTATTGTTTTTATAGAATTCGATGAGAATATTGGTGTCACACAAAATCATTGGTTTTCTTTACCCCATGCGTCTTTGCGAATGTCGTCTAGGGTGATATTTTTTTCTTCCCAGATTCCGGCTAGCTCAAAAAAGGATTGTTCTTGATTGGAGTCATCTTTTTTTGGTTCTATCGTTTTAGTTTGGCTGGCTTGAAATTCTAGAAATTCGATAAATTCAATAACTTTATTGCGTTGTTCGGGGGAAAAATGTTGGATTTTTTGGATTGCCATTTCTAGGGTTAACATGGGTTTCTCCTTGGTTGTTTTTGGTACTATTTTAACGATTTACACAAACATCTTTTTTTTGGATCTACTAGCTTGTTGCATGGTTGTGCGATCGAAGCGTGTCTATTTATTCTACCAATTTTCTGTATGTCAAGCTCTCGATCGCGCTTCCGAATCATCTCCAAGGTCAGGCAGCGTTTGCGAGATAACGGCAGTAAGTTGAGCCGCCGCAGGCGAACTTTGGCTTTTACAGATCAGTTTTTTAGTAGTCGGCTCCAACGCAGTGTTAGACAGCCATTTAGGTCGAACAACCTATTATTTTTCTAAATTTTCCAATCGGGTCTTTTCTTTATGGGCTTTACGAGACAGAACTTGAAGATTTTCTAGCGTGGTGAGACCACCTTTTGACATTGGTGTGATGTGATCGATTTGGAAATTTATCCGAGTTTTACTCTTAAATCCACTTCTGGCACAAGTGATAAAGTCCCAGTCATCCGTAGCTCTTTCGTATACAGTATCCACAATTTTTCTGTATTCTTCTGGGTCTTTTTCTCCAATCTGCTCAAGAGTTAGATTTGCAAGTGGAACTTCATCAGGTATCACTGTTGGGCGGGATAAATCGAGATTGCCGTATAGTCCTTTGATCTTGTAGATTTCAATATCTAATTGCTTGCAAAAGTAAAGCAGATTGTAGTCAAAAATCACCTGCCAGAATGACTGCTCTGCACTCCAAAGTGAATTAATGTACTCAGTTTTAGCTCTCTCGCCAAGATCGTTATCGTAGATATGCCTTGCAACCTTATATATATCGCACTTGTTCTTTTCCGCAAATGGAATAAACTCTGGCTTTATTTGCTTTTGTGCGTAGTAGCGTAAGATGTTTTCTATGTCCCGATCTCTATAGCCTATTAAAAACTTATGGTCAAGAAAATAGTTGTCTATTGCAATTTGGAGCAAATATTCAAGCTCTTTATCAGTCAATATTTCTCTATCTTCAATATTGACAGTATTAAGTATGGCTTCTAAATCATTAACAAAATTATTGTAGATCTCATCTGTATCACTATATACCAGTACAGTGTAGTTCTTTGGTGTAGGCTCATCAGATTCAGACGGCTCAAGAATTGAAAAACGATAAATTCCAACGGGGACTCGCTTCAAAAAATCTAATTTCTCTAATCCCGTTGTATCTATGGAGTCATCCATAATCCGCGCAAATTCTTCCATCTTATCGATAGAGATAAGTCGAGCAATCTTCTTAACTGTCTGGATATCTCTATCAACAAATTCTGCATCATCTTCAAGATGTAATTTTTCAGGATTGACCCAACTAATTCTATCTTCCCACTTATCAATAAAGCTAACTACATAGGCTTTTTCTGTCCCCCCTGCTTTTTGACCACGCAAAGCTCTACCTATCATCTGAGTCATTAAGATTTTGGAAGTGGTCGGGCGGGTAAGAAAAACAGTTTGAACATTTGGGAGATCAGTTCCTTCTGTTAACATCTCAACGTTAATAAGTACCTCAAGTTCTCCATTCCTAAATCGCTCGATTTTCTTAGAGTTGTCGCCAGATGAAATTGTAGCTCCTGTCGCAATGTCAACTATTTTAGAAACCACAAAATCAGAGCTAACTCCTCTTGATTTTAATAAACCATTTAATGCAATAGCGTGGTCTACATCAATTGCAAACAACAATACTGGCTTGTATTTATCTCGATTGTTAACATAGTGATCTACGATTTGGTTATTGCGAATACTAGACTGTGCGATCTTTTTAGCAATATTTTGAGGTAATTTGTCAAAATCTTCTATTGCTTTAATGTCTTTATCGGTTAGCTCGTTGTAAAAATCTAATTGGGTAGTCAAGTCCTCAAAAACTGGTTCCGCAAGTATTCCTTTCGTAATTAAGTTTCTTAGATGCTCAGAGAAAATAATGTCGTCAGGAAAAACTTTTTTAAGCAGTCCTGCTTCGGTTTCTTCGGATCTGAATGGAGTTGCAGTTAAACCGAGCATTCTAAATGCATCTGGCTTCTGACGTTTTTCAAAATTCTCTTTAATGGCATTGATTAATTTTCGATAGGTCTTTGCAGTTGCATGATGAGCTTCATCGACCACTAAAAGTATTGAATCACAATGCTCTACCCAATTATCTAGAAGGTGAGTTAATCCACTATTTAGGCTATCTTTACTGGCAATAATGATGTCATCTGTTGGTTTTATATTCACGGGAATATCATGCTTAGGATGCCCTGATATTACTCGAAAGTTAAACTTGTCAGAATCTTTTAAGACCGAACTATAGGCAGTGAACTTTATAGTTTCTATGGCTTGGTTTAGTAGCTCGTGACGGTGAGCTATCCATAAAACTTTCTTGCGTTTGTCAATAAAGTTACGTAGTAACCAGTGCACAGCAGTTAAAGTTTTCCCCCCGCCTGTAGGTAGAACCAGTAAACCTTCAAATGCAGATTCATTTTTATGATTCAGAGCTTTTATTGCTTCGTTCTGGTGAGCATAAAGTTCTTTGGGGCTTTCACCTTTTTTTACTTGAATTTGACCTGAGTATTCAACTTGAACTGTTTGCATATTAGCTGTAAACCTAAATGAAGATATAAACCAGTTGGTTCTAGCAGATCAGCTTTTGGCTTCGCCCCACTAGTAATTTAGTCGATTGTCCGTTAAAGTAGTCAATCCAGACGCTGGAATCAACAATAATCATGGGCTTACTATTGTTCCGTATCCGTTCTCATGCGATTGAGGTCGCCGTCCCAGGCGAGTTTACCCCTTAGCGCACGTAGGTTCTCTTGGTTTTTCATTTGGATCAGCAGGTTCAGGGCCAATTCGATGACTTCTTGTTGTGCAGTCAGTCCGGTGACTTGGAGCGCATTGGTGATGAGGGAGCTATCGATTTCGATCGTGGTTTTCATAGGTGCTTTTGGGGTGAGTCTTATCGATCGCGCTTTCATCCGATTATAAGCGATCGCCCATCGGCAGCGATCGACATCTTTAGATTGGGTGTGATAATTTAGTCGATTCAGATAGTTTATTCAGGTTCTGGTGTAAGGTCGAGGCCGCGATAAACTTGCTCGATATTACGCCCCCTTTATAGGTTTGCAGGAGTTGATGTCTAAAACATTGATCAACTTAATTCCTTGACCATATTGGGATTTATCCGCATTGATTCCATTTTTGAAATCCAACATTTCGCCAAGATATTTAATAAGCTGTAAACTTTCTGAGAATTCAGAAAATCTTAGTTGAGGAACGCCTTTCTTCGATTTATTGCTCATAACGGCACCTCAATCCCCAACTCCTCACAAAATCCCCGAATCATTCGGCAACTTGGGCGACAAATTTTCATCAAAAAGTAATTTCATGCCGATAAGGTCGCGGTCATAAACCGACGCTCGCGGTCAGCAGCATAAGCAATGCAGGCTTTTAAATCTTCTCGCGTCAAATCGGGAAAATCTTCGAGAATTTCCGCTTCGGTCATCTCGGAAGCCAGGTACTCAAGCACTTCATAAACTGTAATTCGCAAGCCGCGTACACAAGGCTTACCACCACGTTTACTTGCTTCGATCGTGATGTGGTTTCGGTAGTTCATAGTTGGAATTATCGTCATTGTGTTCTCGACCTTTGCAAAATCCTAGCCTATGGCTGCGGATCTCGCAAAGTTGTCAATCTTGTTTTTAATCTGCTTCTGAACACATCAAGATTAAGAGAGGAAAACTGCCAACAGATAAAGTTTTATTCTTCCACCCGATAGCCCAATTCCGCCAAACGAGTGCGAGACTGCCGCCACTTCGGCTGCACCTTGACAAATAACTCCAAATACACTTTGCCTTCAATTAACTTTTGAATCTGTTCCCGGGCCGCACTGCCGATCGACTTGAGCATACTGCCGCTTTTACCGATTAAAATGCCTTTTTGGGAATCTCGTTCGACGTGAATTGTCGCCAGAATGCGGGTAATTTTTGCTTCTTCTTGAACTATGTCGATCGCGATTGCTACCGAATGCGGCACTTCTTCCCGCGTCAGCAGCAAAATCTGTTCCCGAATCAATTCGCCCATAATAAAGCGTTCCGGCTGGTCAGTCACCAAATCGGGCGGATAATAATAAGGCCCAACTTCCAAATGTTCGATTAACAATTGTTGCAGCGACTCGACACCCTCGCCCGTGAGAGCCGAAAATTTCACTACAGGCCACTCAGGATTGACAATTTGCTCGTAAGTTCGATCGATCAACACGGAATCCGACGGTTGTTCGTCCAACTTATTCATCCCGAAAATCACCGGAATGCCGATATTGCTGAGAATTTCGACAATATATCGATCGCCCCCTCCCGATTCCACGGAACCATCCACCACAAACAGCACCACATCTACCGACTGAATGGCTGTGCGGGCATTCTGCACCAAAACCTTGCCCAATTCGTGGTGCGGCTTGTGAATTCCGGGAGTATCTACAAAAATAATTTGTGCTTCAGGTGTCGTCAGGATTCCCCGCAGCCTGTTGCGCGTCGTCTGAGACACCGGCGAAGTAATTGCAATTTTCTGCCCCACCAACTGATTCATCAGCGTTGATTTTCCGACATTCGGGCGTCCGACAATACCTACAAAGCCCGATTTGTAACCCGCCGGAGCCGCGGGAACACCCATAATGTCCGATACGTCGATAAATTTACTGTCTTCCACTAAAATCACCTATTTTCAAGCCCCTTCTCTGTCTATTGTCGCCTGAAAATACTCAAACGGCCATTGGTGCACTCTAGCATCTTTCTCGCTTTGGTATAGCCCGCAGCACTCAAACCTCGATCGAGCCGCAAACCAGTGTTAAAACGTGATACGCGATCTGCAAAACTTGATATCTGAGACAAAATTTGATAAAGTTCCAATGACATCGCTCAAAAATGAATCATTCTGGTAAAACCGACTCCCAAATGCTGTAACAACTTCAGATGTGTAAATGTCTAACTCAACTGAAACTATTCTACAGTTTGTCAGGCCAACCAGTTATAACATTTTTGAGAATGTTTGGTAATAAATTAGGTAGATTAAACTCAAACTCAAAAGCTCAATGTCATGAGGCGCTTTTTTCATAAAAGCTACTGTTTTTAGAGCCTACCTAATTAGTGCTAATCGTCATAAAGTTGAGGAGATGAATCAGATGAAATCGAAATTATTTTGGAGTTGCTGCACCGTTTTGGTAGCAAGCTTGCCTGTTTCCGTCTTGGCTCAAACAAGCCCTCCTACAAGCCCTCAAGCAGGTATTGACTACAAGGGTGGCTCGAAGAAATACCAGTTGGTACCGGGCAGAATCCAGGACAGAACCTTGCCCAGAGCCTTTGACTTTCCAATTATTACCAATGTTGGTACTGACACTAGCATCACCTCGGATTTCCTAATTACCGATCAGTTTCGCGCCCCAGCGGGTCGTACAGAATACACCGGAGCTCTCACCGCCTGGGCAGCATCAATCAGAGAATGTCTCGCCAAACAACCACTCTTGATTCGAGCCAGCACTAAGAACCCGATTCAAATTAATGGTAGAGTAGGCACGATTGTCAGAAACGCAAATAACCGTGCAGTTTGCAAATAAGCCAGCAATATCACGGCGGCTAAATTGACCGTAATTCCTGTAAGGGCGGGTTCACCAATATCTCCCATGCAAGCATCGATACAGTAAACCCGTCACCGCAGCGATATTGGGGTCAATCGAGGCCAGTTGATATAACTTCCGCTATCTTACAGATAAAAACTAGAGAGTGTTTTTGAACAAAAAGAGCAATAGAAAACCTATTGCTCTTTTTGTTGGCGAAATTTCAATTAATATCTATTAGGACTTATATGATATCGGCTGAAACGACATCAGATAAGAGGTTTGTAGTGAGGAATGCAAGTCCTTATCAAGGTTTAAGGGCTTGCATTCCTCACTGCAAACGACATAATTACGCAGAAACCAGCTTTTTTCCAAAAAATCCCGTGGAACGCGAGGGATATAGATTTTAACACCCCGTTTATGAAAGTTTGTCTGCGTAATTCAGGATTTAGTAGCGCAAAATTCATGTGTACTCAGTAAAATTTCGCCATAATCAGGAATCCAAGCTAGCCACTGTTCTTCCGAACATTCACACAACAGCCACGCTTCGTCAAAGCTGAATGCGGTTGGCGGATTGAACAATTTAACCCACATAGAAGGAGCCAATTTTGGTGCCGGTACGGCGCAGCCAAATTTTTCCCAGTCGCGGACACCGGCGAAGCTTCCGGGTGTTGATTGGGATTGCCAAGTACGAATATCTGTTTGCAGTTGCATAACTACTCCTGTCTAGCTAAGAGTCTGCACCAGAGCGCGGTTGAAACAACCCAGAGCCAAGGCGCAGATAAACTTTGATTATGTAGTCTATGTTACCGAATTATATAGGCGAATGTGTAAGGTTGTAGCAAAAATTTACAATCGAGAGGAAAAAACTGGCTCAAAGCTGAAAAGGTCGATCGGCTATTGTTCAGCTCGGCAACCCTCGACTACCATAGCAAACAACATCTGATTTATTTGACAAATTCCGACATGAACCAAACTGCAAAATCCCAGTGGAAAACTCTAGACCGCTTTGTAGAAATCAACTCTCATTGGGTAAAACTAATCGCGGAACATCTCGAAACAACCGAAGGAAAAACAGTAGAATATTGGCGAGTAGAAAGAGCTGATTCAGTTGTAATCTTGACAATTCAAGCGGGCCAATTCCTGTTCCCCCCACCGATGTATCGCCCCGGCGTAGCAGAAGCAACCCTCGACTTTCCCGGCGGTCGCGTACCAGCCGAAGCCACGCCAGCAGAAGCAGTTCCAGCTATAATCAAGAAAGAATTAGGCGTGACAGAAAGTGCGATCGCCCGCCTCGAGCCGATTAACACCGTCGGCTGGGAAATAAACAGTTCCTTCTCCAATCAAAAACTCTACGGTTTTGTTGCAGAATTGCACCCTACAGCCACAGTAAACCCCGAACTGATCGGTGCTGAATATCCTCTCAGCCCAGACGGAATTCGCGACTTGCTCAAAAAATTAACTTGCCTCCAGTGTCGAGCCTTACTGCTAGAATGGCAAAATCAAGTTGATTTTAGATTTTAGATTTTAGATTTTAGATTTTAGATTAGGAATTTTTTTCCGAGTGTCGCCGATTTTAAGTTGCTGAAAACCAAAATCACCAAAACTAATCATGCCTCTCAATAATGAAGTTGCTGTCGAATGCCTCGACGTGACATATCGCCTCAACCGCAGGAATTTAGTAGACAAACTCAATTTCAAAGTGCTGCAAGGAGAAGTTTTAGTATTGCTGGGACGCAGCGGAAGTGGCAAAACTACTACCATGAAATTGATTAACAATTTACTAACGCCAAGCAGCGGCGAAGTCCTTGTTATGGGAAAACCGACAACTCAGTGGAACCCAATTCAACTGCGCCGAAAAATTGGTTATGTTATTCAAGAAATCGGTTTGTTTCCCCATTTTACCGTCGAGCAAAACGTCGGTTTAGTGCCTAAATTGGAAGGTTGGGAGGGCGATCGTATTCAATCTCGCGTCCGGCAACTGTTAGAATTAGTCAACCTCGACCCCCAGCACTTCGCCAAACGCTATCCCCATCAGTTATCCGGCGGACAGCGGCAGCGGGTAGGCGTCGCAAGAGCACTGGCCGCTGACCCTCCGATATTGTTAATGGACGAACCGTTTGGTGCTTTAGACCCGATTACTCGTCTGGAATTACAGCGGGAATTCGGTCAATTGCAGCAGCAACTCGGCAAAACTGTGATTTTTGTGACTCACGGCATTCAAGAAGCTTTTTTGTTAGCTTCTAGAATTGGTTTGATGCAAGACGGACGGTTGGTTGAATTGGGATCGCCGGATGATTTTCTAAAATCTCAGCATCCAGAAGCTCAGGCATTTCTTGAGTGTTTGCAATTACCTGGGACGGGGTAATAATATGATGTGCGATCGCATCATTCGTTTATGAGTATGGCTGGATTCTTGAAGCTGATGGCGGGAAATTAAATATATTGGTGAACCCAATCCTACGAGATATTCCATTATAGCATACTTTACAATTCCGAATTCCTAATTACTCATTCCCACATGATGCAATTTATCAACCGCTATGGCGCTGAGATAATTCAGCGCGCCAGTGAACATTTATATTTAGTAACTGTGGCAATTTTTATCGCTATTAGTGTGGGGATTCCCCTCGGGATTTTAGTCACCAGAAAACCAAAATTGAAAAAGCCAATTTTGGGATTTGCTAATATTATGCAAACAATTCCCAGTTTAGCTTTGTTTGGCTTGCTAATCCCGGTGCCGGTATTGGGTGGAATAGGCGATCGCACGGCAATTATCGCCCTCACTCTGTATTCTTTACTGCCAATTATCCGCAATACTTATACTGGTATTGTCGGCGTCGATCCAGCGATTACGGAAGCAGGAAGAGGCATGGGGATGACTGATATGCAACTGTTATGGCAAGTGGAAATTCCCCTGGCGCTGGGCGTGATTCTGGCGGGCGTGCGAGTTGCTGCAGTAATTGCGATCGGACTTGCTACAATCGCCGCTGCAATTGGCGCAGGTGGCTTGGGGGTGTTTATTTTTCGCGGCGTTGCTACCGTCAACAATCAGTTACTTTTGGCTGGGGCAATTCCGGCCGCTTTAATGGCCTTAGCTGCGGATTTTGGGCTGGGTTTGGTAGAAGCGCGCCTCTCTAAAAGTACCTTAAAAACTATTAATGAGGACTAAAATCCTGGCTACCTTCCGTCAGCATTGTCACTGTCTGCGAACCAGAAGCATTCGCAGGATTTGCTATCAGATTGCGGATTTCATTGGAGCGTTCAATGTACTCTCGATTGCTCCAAACAGCTTCGCTTCCCTCCAGCGAAATAGCATCTGCCAAATCGATCCAAGAACGGCAACCGCCGTATTCAGGAATGTATGGAATTTCGCGGATTTCTGCAAGGCGATAAGCCCGCAGCAATAAAATATAAATTGGCTGATTTTGTTTCCATTTCAGGCGATCGCTGACAAAATTTTCATTCCAAATATGGTAAGGAAATAGCGCAGTAATTGCCGGTTCCCAAGCTACCAAAAAAACATCCGTAATCTCAGCCCAACTGCCAATTCTAATAACTTCAGGATGCCAGCCGGATTCGACAGTCTTGACTTGATGTGCAAACTCCGGCTTTAATAAATCCGGCTGTTGGTGTTCAAAAGTTGGATAGAGCAAAACTTGTTTGTCAGTGACATTGAACTGTCCTGCTTGCTCGCGAATTCCCCCCTTCCGCAGCAGCACAATTGTTTGACCTTGTTCCAAAGCATTAACTGCTACATTCCATTCTTTCAGCGCCCTAGTAGTTGATTTCATAGGAATTTAGTTGGGTTTTAACAATAGTAACAAAAATCGGTACTTTCAAGCAAGTACAGCCATTTTTTCGTGTTAAAATTTGCGTATTCCTGAGTATGCAGCACTATCTTATTGTGATAAAGATAATAATTGCTTGGACTACATCGTGGGCCAAGTGCTGTTTTATTTATTACTCTAACCGAAAAAATAATCGTCTCTTCTCTGTCCAAGCTATCCTCTACTATCACAGCGGGTAGATTCAGCAGTTGTGTCGTTAATTTTTTCAGGAGCTTACTTAAATACTTAATAAAGTTTAAAGATTCTCGCAGATTAAGTACCAAACAAGCACATTGAGATTTGTTAAAATTTAAATATTATTCAAAAAGCTTACATTACTCTTTTTTATAGTGCATAAAAAATAATTTTTTAATTCGGTTCTGTCATAAATATCAGTATAGCTACTGAAATACCACCTGCTCGTTAATTTATCATTAGGGAAATTACGTACATGAGCATTACTATTGTCGCTTACAACTGAGATATTGCACCATTCTCAATTAGGCGTGGCATTTTGTGCCAAAATGTAAAAAGAAGGACGTATAAACAATGGAATAAGTTAATGTTGACCATCCTTAATTACGCTCAAGCATTAGTATATACCTTGATGGATTTAATGCCAAGCAAATATCAACAAAAAAGTCTGCGAGCCTTGCTAGGTCTATTTCTGGAAGCAACAGGGCAAAGTTTACCGACTCACTCTCAAACAGTAAGTGCCAGCGCGATTAGTCGCTTCCTCAATCATTACCAATGGTGAGTGCGGGCAGTAATTCGAGTTGTGCGAACCGAAATTATCAGGCAAGTCAAAGCCGAAAGAGGGGTTGGGAGGCGACCAATTTTGACGGTAATTTTGGATATGACCACCCTCGAAAAAATTGGTAAGTTCTCAGGGTTAGGGAAACTAATTAGAGTCTATAATGGTAAACGAGGATTGCACCTGTTAGTCCTCTACATACTTGTGGGAAGAAGTCGAGTACCCTGGGAGTTCCGAGTCTATCGGGGCAAGGGAGAGTTGGCGCCAATAAAACTCGGTCAAAGATTGCTAAAAACTCTGCCAAAAACCTTAACAGCACATTATGAAATTCGAGTATTAGGTGATAGCGCATTTGGCAGTATAGAAATGCTAAAATGGGTAAAAAAACAACCACGTACAAGTGGTATTTTTAGGATTAGGAGCGCTCGGAGATTGGCAGATGCGCGGCAGGTAAACCAAGGACTGCAAAGGGGTCAGCAAGTAGTGCTGCAAGGATTAAACTTTCCAGTCACCCTGTCTTGGTATTGGCTCAAACGGGATGATGGCAGTATCGAAAAACGCTTTGTAATTTCGACAAAACCTTTATCTGCTGTCTACATTACTCGACTCGGTAGAAGACGTTGGCAGATTGAAGGATTCTTCAAAACTGTGAAACATCGGTTTGGTTTGCATCGGTTTGGACAAAGCACTTTATTGGGAGTTTATCGGTGGCTAGTATTATCTTTTATTGCCTACTTTCTCGCCTTCTGGGCATATCTAGCATCGGGAAAAACTACCTTGCCAGATTGGGGAGACGCGGCGCTACTGGCGAGAGAAACTTTGTTGGCATCTCTAGTAGTTTTGGGGCTGTTAATTAATATCGATCGCACCCAGAGTTTAGCTCGTCAGCAGGGTTTTGACATCACTGTTAGTGGTTGGCAGTATGGCTAATTGAGAATGGTGCAAGATATCAGTTACAACATAAGCGCAGCTATTTACGAAAGTGTCAATACTATTATTTATCGCGGCACAAAAGACATTGATAAAACCTCAGCAATTATCAAAACCTTCAAAGCTGATCATCCGACAATCGCAGAAATTTCCCGATTAAGACACGAACATAAAATACTTCGACATTTAGACAGTCAAGGAATAGTCAAACCCATAGCTTTAGAAAATTATCATAACGGCTTAGCGCTGATAGTAGAAAATTTTAGCGGTCAATCCTTGAAAGATCATCTTAACAATCAACCCTTGGCGATAAACGCATTTCTCAAAATCGGAATTCAATTAGCAACAACTCTTGGAGATATCCATCAGAGTAATGTTATCCATAAAGACATTAAACCCCAAAATATCTTAATTGACCCCGATATAAGGGAAGTAAAAATTATTGATTTTAGCATTGCTTCTCTCTTAGAGCGAGAAAATCAAACCGTCACAAATCCCAACTTATTAGAAGGAACTCTCGCTTATATGTCGCCGGAACAAACAGGCAGAATGAACCGCTCAGTGGACTACCGCACCGACTTTTACTCCCTCGGTATTACATTTTATGAAATGCTGACGGGTAAGCTACCTTTTTCCGCAAAAGACCCCCTGGAATTCGTTCATTGCCATATAGCTAAAGCACCAATACCACCTAAAAAGCTGAATCCAGAAATCCCGGATACAGTTTCGGAAATTGTAATGAAATTATTATCTAAAACTGCTGAAGATAGATATCAAAGTGCTTTGGGACTAAAAGCTGACTTGGAAAACTGCCAGCAGATGCTTTCTCCTGGAGAGATTTCCCCCTTTATTATAGGTCAACTAGATTCATACAGCCAATTTATGATTCCGCAAAAACTCTATGGACGGGAAAGAGAAGTTGCTAGTTTGCTAGAAGCCTTCGCTCGCGTCAGTGGTGGGACAACGGAAATGATGCTAGTTTCCGGTTATTCAGGTATCGGCAAATCGTAACCGTTCAGGGGGTGCGCCTGAAGCGCACCACCCCAAGAGGAGTTTAAGCATCAATATGTTTGAGAGCTAACAA
>NZ_JAUBQQ010000063.1:0-30255 GCF_036701335.1 Microcoleus sp. Pol12B5
CGCAAATCTTCATCGCGGAAACAGCGGGCAATTTGATAATATCTGTCTAAACCCGAAACCATTAACAATTGTTTGAACAACTGCGGCGACTGCGGCAAAGCGTACCATTCGCCCAAATTGACGCGGCTGGGCACTAAATAATCTCTCGCACCTTCAGGAGTCGATCGCGTTAAAATCGGTGTTTCAACTTCAATAAAACCTCCCACATCTTCCAAGTGGCGGCGCATCGCTTTCACAACTTGGTGGCGAAGCTGCAAATTGCGACTCATACGATCGCGCCGCAAGTCCAAATACCGATATTTCAGGCGCAAATCTTCCCGCACGCTTTCATTTTCCGCCGTCGCCACCTGAAACGGTAACTGTTTGCGAACCGCATTCAACAACTCAATTTCGTCAGCGTAAATTTCCACCTCACCCGTAGGCAATTTCGGGTTGAGGGAATCTTCGGGGCGGTTGGTGACTCGCCCAGTAATTTTAACCACGTATTCGCTGCGTAAAGCCTCAGCCCCGTGATAGGAATCGGGGGTGCGTTCAGGATCGCTGACAATTTGCACAATACCCGATCGATCGCGCACATCCAGAAAAATCACCCCGCCATGATCGCGGCGGCGATCCACCCAGCCGTAAAGGGTGACAGTCTCTCCGATGTGTTTGCTTCGCAGTTCGCCGCAGTAGTAACTTCTCATAATTGGGGGTTGTGGACTAAAAATAAAGCTTTTTAATTATGCAGTATGCCTGAAACTTCTGCTGAATGCAAATGCACGCACGATCGGCATTAGCTTTGGAATTAATTCCAAAGCTAACTACCCTAACAACCCGCTGGGAGTTCCCAACCCCCGGCTGGCCCTTCTAGGAATCTCCGCGATCGCTGTGAGACTTGTCAAAAAACGCCGTCAGCGCGTTCCATGCAGACTTAGCCGCATCCGTCAAGCGAGTGCCGATCGACTCAATTTGCTTCACAATAAGGTGCCAATTCTTTTCAGCTTCCGTGTGAATGTGGTCAACAGCTTGTTCGATGCGATCGCGTTCGATCAGTTTATTTTGTTCTACCGCTTCTCGCGCTTGTCGCACTGCTTTCAAATAAGCTTCGCGACTGACTTCGCCGGCATCTTGCACCTGCGCTTGCGCCCGCGTTTTAATCGCATCTACCACCAGCCAATTTTTCTCAGTTTCTTGTTTAATCAGCCTGACTGCTTCTGTGAATCTCTCGTGGGCGAGATCCTTATTATCTTCGATCGCCCCGGAGGCCTTATTGACAGCTTTTAAATAAGCTTCGCGGGTGAGTTCGCCCGCTGCTTGCACTTCGGCTGTCGCGCGTTTTTTAATTGCTTCAAACAGCGCCGCAGTTTCTGCGATCGCCTCATCAGTCGCGTCGGGCATCTCTTTTTTGACGAGCTCCGTCGTTTCGAGAGTTGCCTCTAAAATTGGTTCTTCGGTTACTTTTGGATCTGTCATATCAATCTTCTCCTGTGGTAGTAAACATTTTCAAAAAAACTAACAGTCCCCGGATGCAGACTTTGTAGGTGTAGCGCCAGAAGAATTGTGGTCTTTTATACAGACTTTGTACGTGTAGCGCCAGAAGGAATTCTGGCATTTAATAAGAACTAGGCAATTCTTGTTCCAGCTTTATCAACTTTTGTATCCGCGCTTACCTAGTTGGAATGATCTCAGTTCTATTACATTATATCTACCAAAGTTGCTTTCATGTGTAGGATACCGCCAACTTGTAGGTACGGTTTAGCGCACTTAAATTTGTGATAAGTCTCTATACCTAAAAAAACACACATTAATAAACTTGGTTTCTCAACACAATAAAACGGGCAAATTTAATAGTTTCAATTTTCCAACTGCAAATCTTCGCTCTCGTCCGTATATAACAAGTGGTGACATCTTTGAGCGTGCAGTAAAGATTGAGGAAATTCGTACTGAGATAAGAGGATCTCTTCGAGCGCAACTTTCATTTGATTGGCGCAGATATGTGGAGGCATTTTGCCCATTCCCGTACCCATGCCGGGAATAGCGATAGTTTCAATTATATGTTTGACTGGCGTTCCATCTGGGACTGAGCCAAATTTTACAAGAGTCAAAATAGCGCGTGTTGCTAGATAAACATTTACTGTTTCTCTTAGAACTGTGGGAACGCGCATAATTGGTGCAGCTATTAAATAGGGAATTTCAGCATGATCGGTGTCTACAATTTCTGCCATTCCTACTAAGAGTTCGCCGTGATGTCGAGCCTGAATTAGTTTTTGCAAGCGTTCAAGAACCTGCCCTCCAAAATATTCCGAAATTTCTAAATCTAAGCCGTCGTCCATGAAACCAAAACTATTCCCCGGACTAACAATAGCATCGCATTTCACATCAAATATTGAACCGTGATGTATCTTTACATTTTTCATACTGCCGCAAGTGCTTTCCCACGCTCTAACTAAGCCATCGTCTAAGGTAGCCAGCACAATTTGCATAAATACTCTCTCTTAATTTTAATTGCGAATAGCTAGAGCGATCGCCAATTTAATCCTACAATACTTTACATAAGTCCGCTGAATCTAAAATCCATCTCTATATCAAGTAGCAAATATTTAATAGCTGTATGCTGCAAGACCCGAATCTGCGCCATCCGATCGCAATTAGTTTAGGTGCCGTTGCCGGCGCTTTGAGCCGCTATTATATCACCTTGTGGTTTGCCAGCCGTTTCGGTACGGCTTTTCCCTACGGAACTTTTTTTATTAACATCACGGGTTGCTTGGCTATGGGATTTTTTATTACCCTCGCTTTTGAACGAGTGCCGACTATTCCGTCGGAAGTGCGGTTAATGGTAGCAACGGGCTTTTTGGGTGCTTATACTACTTTTTCAACTTACGGTTTAGAGACGAATGTCTTGTGGCGCGATCGATCTTACAGCATCGCCGCTTTTTACTGGGCAGGCAGTGCCATACTAGGAGTAATTGCAGTTCAGTTAGGCATCATTTTAGCGCAATCGGGCAAATAAATAAATAAAATCGGTTTGTGCAAATAATACCAGCTTAAACAAAGAATACAACTGTAGGCAAACTCTCCACCCATACAGAATCAGTCAGGCGATTTTAGCTCAAAATTGTGGACAATACCTACGAAATTTTTTGATCGCACACACCCTTAACCTAATACAGGCAGAGCTTTTAAGGGGGTTGCTACCCTGTCAGGTTTAGGTGTGATGATGTTTACTGCATCGTGTTTTCCGGCTGAGGGGCTAAACTTTTTAAGCTTTTTCCCTACCTTGTTTTCAGTTTACTCTTTCTCGGTTGAACTCACGTTTAATAAATAATGCTTATGGCACTCCGATATAGTTGTTCTTAAAAGAACGGTTGAGGATTTAAACAGCGTTTGGTGCGTTTATGCTCGTACATGAGTTTGTCAGCCTTTGCCAGCAATTGTTCTAATAAAACTTCATTATTTAAATCCCCAAACTGCACACCAAGACTTATTGATATATAACCTCGCTCGGACTGTTGATTAAAGCGATCTATATTTTCTTGCAGCCGGGCATGAAAATTAGTAGATGAATTACCCGAAAAGTTAGGAATAAATAAAGCAAATTCATCTCCTCCCAGTCGAGCAACAATATCCGCATCACGAAAGGTTTGCTTCAAAATTTGAGCTGCGTCAAAGATTACTCTGTCTCCCATTTCGTGTCCTAAAGTGTCGTTAATCTTTTTCAAACCATCTAAGTCAGCGAACAAAATAAAATAGGATGTTTGCGTGCGTCGAGCAATTTTCAATTGTTGATCGGCTAGTAAAAAAAAGCCTCGTCGGTTATATAAGCCAGTTAATTCATCGGTCACGGATAGCTGCCTTACTTCTGCTTCTGCCCTCAGACGTTCTTGGATTTCATGTTCTAAACGTTGATTTTGTTCGAGCAGTTGTTGGCGTTGCTGTTGGATGAGTAATTGATTTTTTACTCGCATCAACACTTCCTGCTCTTGAAAGGGTTTGGTAATATAGTCTACACCACCCAGTTCAAAGGCTTGTACCTTGTTTTCCAGTCGTTCGAGCGCACTGATAAAAATAACCGGTATCTGAGCACTCGCTTCAGATGCTTTTAACTTTTGGCAGACTTCGTACCCATTCATCTCTGGCATATTGATGTCAAGTAAAATTAGAGCAGGTGGGTCGCGATGAATACCTTGGAGTGCCATCCTGCCGTTGAGGGCTTTACGCACAATATAGCCCTGTGACTCTAAAATTTTGGCTAACAAGCGCAGATTGTCTGGGGTATCATCCACGATGAGAATATTCCTTTCGGCCGCAAGTTTGAATAGATTTGTCATGGGCTTGTTCCTAAATCTGGGTGAGAGTTGCGATCGTTTCAAGCTGAAAGTTATCGACCAAAGATGTCATCGCCGCGATGAAATCTTGTTTATCCTTGGGAATTTGAGCAATAAGTTCATAAAGCTTATTATCACTAAGATCTAGTGCTGCTTCATGAACTTCTGCAATCCACTTGGCTGGCATGGTTTTAAAGTCTGGAGTAAATATCTTTGGTGGCGAAGCTGATGATTTTGGCGGAAGTTTTTCGGCGTAGCAGTAGCGGACGCCCAAGTGATGAGCTATTTTCTCGAAAAGTGTGTCTTCAGTAAACGGCTTGGCAATGTAGTCATCGCAACCAACTTGCAGGCTGGCGATACGATCGTCCTCAAAAGCATAGGCAGTCAGGGCAATGATGCGTGTCATTGGTCTGTTCTCCTGTGACATTTGCCCTGAGTTATCTGCTGATGACTCATGACTAATGACTAATGACTGTTGTGATCGAATCTGTCTCGTCACTTCATAACCATCCATGACAGGCATTTGAATGTCCATCAAAATCAGGTCAGGGTTCCATGTTTGCCAACGATTGATCGCCTCTGCTCCATTCTCCACCGCACACACCTCAAACCCAAATGACTCCAGCAGTGTCACCAGCAGTTGCCGATTTTCTGGAACGTCTTCTGCTACTAGAATTCGGTAGATAGGTTGCCCAGGTGCGAGCCCGATAATCCGATCGCTAATTTCAGGTTCCTCTAAATCAAGGGACTCTGGTAGTTCTAAAACAACTTGGCAGGTAAAAGTCGAGCCTCGATTCAGGGTGCTTCGCACGGTGATATCGCCTCCCATCAGACGTGCAAACTCACGACTGATAGACAGTCCTAAACCTGTTCCTCGATCGTTGCGACCGCGATTGGTTTGCATGAAAGCGTCAAAAATTGATTCTAAATCTGAGGGAGAAATGCCAGATCCGGTATCCTCAACTTCGAGACACAGGGTAATAGTTGGTTTAATATCAGGTGGATTAGTGGCGCGATCGCAAATTGTACCGGATGGCATATCATCTGATGAAAAAGCTCGTCCGCGCAGGGCTATGCTTCCTGTTGTTGTAAATTTGATAGCATTCCCCAGCAGATTAATCAATATTTGGCGAAGTTTTGCTTGATCCCCACAGACATAACGGGGAACAGTAGCATCCCACTCGCTGCTCAGATGTAACCCTTTCTCAGGCGCTTTGATGCTGAACATCTCGTTAATAGAACCCAGCAGTCGATGCAGATTAAAACAGCTTCGACTCAGTACCAATTGCCCTGCTTCAATCCTAGACATTTGCAAAACATCGTCGATCAATGTCAGCAGGTGTTCTCCACTACGGGTAATGATCCCTAAATGCTCTTGAAATTCTTCTGGGATATAGGGGCTGCGGTTCATAAGCTGGGTAAATCCCAGAATGGCGTTGAGTGGCGTTCTGAGTTCGTGGCTCATGTTCGCAAGGAACTGGCTTTTGGCACGGTTGGCTATTGCTGCCTTTTGTGCAGCGTGTTCTAGGGCAGCTTGCGAAAATTCTAACACCGCCAGCATGAGGATATGCCTCATTTCGGCGGCAGCTTCTAACTCTGCAATCTGCCAAGGATAAGACATCTCCCGCACTGTCTCTTGCCACAGTTCAAAGGATTTGCGGGGACACAGGTGCATTTTTCCAATTTCGTCGATCGACACAGCATCCTGTGGATTACCTGCCCAGTTTATGGTTTGAATTTGTTCGGGTCGGAACCAAAGGATATGGTATGACTTTTGTTTGGTATAGCATAGGAAGATTGAGATTGCTAAAACACCGCTAGCTCGATCTTTGAATTGCTTGGCTTGTGGATACAACTGAGACAAAGAAGCTGTTGCAAACACTCGTTCTTTATTCTGTTCCAGCAACCATTGCACGAGTTCGTCTACCTCAGCTTCCGATGGTGTTTGACCCACCAATATCAGACGACCATCGAGCAGAATTGCAGCTCCCTGAGCATGAACTAAATCTAGCAATTGAGAAGCATTTTCGCTCAATACCTGTTCGATAAAATTAGAATCTCGCCGGAATGCCTGCTGAAGTTGATCCTGAATAGTTTTCGCCTGCGATCGGTAAACGTTCAATTCTCGATCTTGCTGATGCACCAGTTCGATCGAGGCAAATTGTCCTAAAAATTCACAGGTTTTGCGAGTTTCGTAATCTACCAATCGCGGGCTGTAATGGTGACAGGCAATTAATCCCCAGAGACGCCGATCGTCAATTAACGAAATCGTCAGTGTCCCAGCCACTCCCATATTCTGCAAATATTCAATGTGGTAGGGAGATACTCCCCTTAACACACAAGCACTTAGATCCTGGGGTGTATCGCTTACGGGATGGTTGGTAGGAATTAGGCGGGCCGGAGTGTAATTGATATTGGGAATTTGGCGTATCCAATTGCGGTAAAACAATTTGCGGGCGGGTACGGGAATATCGATCGCCGGGTAATGCAATCCCAGGTAGCTTTCTAGATAGCTTTCTTTCTCTTCAGCAATCACCATCCCATGGTCATCGGCTTCAAAGCGATAAATCATCACGCGATCGAACCCGGTCATGGCTTTTACTTCTTTAGCAATGGTTTGAGCTAAATCCGAAATATCGATCGCACTGCGAAAGTTGAGGATAACTGTTTGCAGACGCTGATAAAAATCTATTGAATGATTATTTTCAATAGTCAATTGGGGTTCGAGCTCCAGAATCAACTCATCTGGTAGTTGATGCAGTGTGCTTCTAAATGTTTGAATCTTCCCGTCTTTTAGAGGTATTTTTAGATCGAAAGTATTATGAATGTTGAGTTCTTCTTGATTTAGATGCCTGACAATTTCTTGTACTTGCTCGTGACCCAATAAATCTGGCAATGGCTGACCTAGCAATTCTAGGGCAGAAATGCCAAAAAACTGTTCTACATTTTCGCTAGCTTGTAAAATATTGAGGCTGTTTCCTTGCATCAATAAAACGATTCCGTGGGGCTGAATATGACCAGGAGCATACACGGATTCTTCACTGCATTCCTCTAAGCTTGTTAAAGTTAAAGGAGTGATTTGGGAAAACTTGGTAATTTTAGGAGGCATTTTAGAGCAGTAATGTTAAATAAAAATCAAGGAGGCTTTGGTCAATAATTACCAATAACTAGATTGTATTCTTGTTGGCTGTTCCTAACTCCCTAGTCCTAATCAAACGTTTAACTGCACAACAGTTTATAAATCCAATGGAGGAATTACACTTGGGAAATTACCTCGAATTAGATTAATGATTTTCTCAAATTGGTACTGGTTGGCGAGTTCCGTCAGATGAGTACCGAATTGAGTGAATTCTGAGGAAAGTTGAGCTACCAGTTCAACGATCGCAACATCATCCCCACATAAAGCAGCATCTTCCAACTCAACCACCCATACTTTTGGTAATGTCGCCAGAAGCATTGGATCGAGGGAATCTGAAACGGAAGAGGCAACAGAACAGAAATAAGAAGGAAAACAATCTGTTCCCCGTTCCCCTTTTTCTGTTTCCTCTTCCTGATATACATACTCTAAGCCTAGGTATTCCGCCATCTTAAGAAATAGGGTCTGTTCCCGGAACGGCTTGCTGATGTAGTCGTTGCAGCCAGCAGCCAGGGCGAGGGCGCGATCGCTCTGGGAAGCCTGGGCCGTAAGTGCAATAATGATACTGTTCTGTCCGTCTTCCATAGCCCGAATTTGCTTCGTAGCCTCGTATCCATCTAACACGGGCATCCGAATGTCCATCCAGGTTAGGTCTGGTTGCCATTGTTGCCAAATCTGCACAGCTTGCTGTCCGTTGGTAGCTTCTTTTACCTCTAATCCTAATTGTGTCAGTAATCTGACCATTAGCAAGCGATTTTCTGCTTGATCATCAACCACCAAAATGCGATGATCCCCTTGACTGGGAGCCAGCCCAATCACGAGGCGATTATTCTCTTCGGGTGTAACATTAACTCCACTGATCGGGCTGACGGGAAGGGTAAAGGTGAAGGTACTCCCCTGTCCCAGAGTGCTGCTAACAGAAATTTTTCCGCCCATGATTTCCAACAATTTGCGACTAATGGTGAGACCTAGCCCCGTACCGCCGATCGATCGCTTCCCAGCTTGGGCTTGCACAAACGCATCGAAGATAGTATCGAGTTCGACCGATGCAATCCCTACACCTGTGTCAGCGATTACAAACTGGAGAATCGGCCGAGTTGTGGTTAATGCCCCTGTACCGTTCGCCTCTATACTGACTTGCAAAGTAATGCTTCCCCGATCGGTAAATTTGATGGCATTACTCACCAGATTCAGCAAAACCTGGCGCAGTTTTTGAGCATCGACAATCATAAATTGGGGAACTTCTGGCGCAATCTGGAAACAAAGGTCAAGTCCTTTAGAACTTGCTCGTTCCGCCAACATATTTCGGAGGGAATGCAGCAGCGCAATTAAGTCTAATCCGCTGTCTTCAACTGTGCAGTGTCCCGATTCAATTTTCGAGAGATCCAACACATCGTTAATCAAACTCAAGAGGTGATCTCCACTCCGTCGAATTGTTTGCAGATCTTGTTTTTGGTTGAGAGTTAGGGAGGAGTCATGGGCCATCACCTGAGCAAATCCTAGAATTACGTTGAGAGGAGTGCGTAATTCGTGGCTCATATTGGCTAGGAAGGTACTTTTTGCCAAGTTCGCTGCTTCTGCTGCTTCCATTGCGTGCTGCAGTGCCAGTTCTTTACATTTGCGATCGCTGATGTCTTTGTGCGTTCCAATCATCCGTAAAGGCTTACCATCTTCATCGTAGGCAACGACTTTCCCGTAGTTAGCGATCCACTTCCACTCACCTGACTGGCAACGCACACGATAGTCAAAGGCATATTTGAGAGAGCTATCTTGCAAATTACTATTGAGAGCGTCAAAAACCCACAATGTATCATCAGGATGAATCATCTGTTCCCACACGTTCACATCCATCACCAACTCACCGGGCTTGTAGCCCAGCATCTCCTGGTAGTAGGAATTAATGTAAACTTCTCCAGTTTCAATTTTCCAATCCCATAGTCCATCTCCAGAGGCTTCTAGTGCCAGCATTAAGCGTTCCTCACTGCGTTGTAAAGCGGTTTCCACTTGATGTTGTCGTGTCACATCGATCGCCACACCACCTACTAGCATTTGCCCAGATAAGTCGGGGATGAGAAATTTGTAAACCAGAAACTCACCCAGGGTTCCATCTCGACGGGACGCAATCTCAATCGTTTCAATTAGCTCGTTGGTGTGAGCAACGGTTTGGATATTGTCTAGAAATTGTTGGGCGATGGCGGCGGGGTAAAGTTCAAAAAGGGACTTTCCAATCACATTGTCAGTGGGTAGATCGAAGGTATTGAGATAAGTCTGGCTGGCATAAAGCATTACACCATTTTTATCGGTAATCCAGGCAGAGGCAGGGCTGTGATTCATGAAGGCTTGGAAGCGAGTTTCACTCTCTCGGAGTGCCTGTTCTGCTTGTTGGCGTTCCGCTTCGTTGCGTTTGCGATCGCTAATATCTCGGCAGATACAGAAGTTCATCATCTCATCTTGTAATTCCACCCGGTTCCAGCTAATTTCCACGTCATATACAGAACCATCCTGGCGGCGATGTCGCGTTTCAAACAGCGGAATAATCTCCTCTCTCTGGAGCATAAGTTGTAGTTCTTCCCTCGTCCATTCAGCATCCCAATCAAACAGACTCAGATTCAGGGTTTCTTCTAGGGTGTAGCCCAGCATTTGAGCAAAACTGGGACTAGCTTCGACAACTTTTCCGACGGAATCCATGACAACAACACCGTCCAGGGAAGTGTTGAAGAAGGTTTTACTCCGCAAGAGTTCCTGTTCTAGTGCAAGTTCGGCTTTTTTGCGATCGCTAATATCTTTCATGAAGCAGTAATGCCCCATAAATTGGTGCTGTTCGTCGTAAGTTGAAATCATCACCAATTGTTTATAAAAAACCGAACCGTCTTTACAAAGCCCTTTCGTTTCAACTTCAACTCTGCCCTCTTGCACCATCAGCCCATAGGCTGCAACCAGTCTTTTCAACTCATCGGGATCTACGGTTTTTTCCCAGGACATCCCGCTCATTTCTTCTGGCTGATAGCCTGTCATGTCAGCATACGCTTTATTCACATAGAGGTAGTGCCCTTGTACATCCAGTTTGGAAATGCCGGACACCGCATTTTTCATCACCTCACTCATTTCTCTAAGCTCTGCTTCTGCGTGTTTGCGATCGGTGATGTCTTCTGAAAAACAAAGTAGGTACTGGGGCTGATGCTGTTCGTCGTAAATGGGAATCTTCACCGTATGCAGCCAACGTTTTCCCAGACTATGACTGTCAATAATTTCTTCAGCAATATCCTCGGCCTTACCTTTTTCAAAAGCTTCTCTATCCTTTTGATCAAAAAAGATAGCCTGTTCTGTTGGGAAAAAATCATAGCCGCTTTTGCCGATCGCGTTTTCGGCTGAGATGCCAAATAATCGTTCGCTGGTTTTATTCCAAAACTGAAATACGCCAAATCGTTTAGGCTCTGCGTCCTTAACAAAAATTGCGAGCGGTAGATGATCCAGCAGTGCTTGTAAGAAATTGCGAGTTTTCTGGATTTCCAGCTCTACTTTTTTGCGCTTGCTAATATCAATAAACGTAACTACAGCTTGTATGATTTTACCGTGTTGATCGAACTCGGGGTAGGCATTAACTAATACCCAAGCACAACTATCCATTTCTTTTTTGATTCCTAAAACATAATTTTTGAGGGAACTTCCACTGGATAAAACCTGATTTACCGGATATTCCTCTAGGGGCATCACGCTGCCATCTTCCCGCACAAAATGCCAGGCCGGAGATATCGCAGTTTTTCCCAGCATTTGATCCATTGAAAGCCCTAGTAATTCACCAGCTCTTTCATTACATAATTGAATGCTGGTATCTGTCGCATGAATCACAAAACCTGCATTTAAGTTATCGATTAATTGCCGATATCTGGCTTCGCTGACCTGTAAAGCAAATTCAGCTTGCTTGCGCTCCGTAATGTCGGTGTGAGAGCCAGCCATCCGAATTACGTTACCTGCATCATCCCAAAGCGCCTGACCGCGATCCAAAATCCATTTGTAGGAACCATCTTTGCAGCGAACGCGATGTTCTGTGATATAAAAAGGAGTTTTCTTGGCAAAATGGTCTTGAACGGCTTGCATCACCCATCCCAAATCATCAGGATGTACCAGATTACTCCATTCGTCTAGAATGTTTTGGATTTCCTGGTCTTCATAGCCCAGCATTTCCTTCCAGCGACTAGAAAAGAAGGCCTCATGGGTTTGAACATTCCAATCCCAAATGCCGTCATTATTCCCGCGTACAGACAGTTCCCAGCGTTCTTCACTTTCACGTAGTGCTGCTTCTGCTTGTTTGCGGTCAGCAATATTCCGGGCAATCTTTGAGGCTCCAATTATATTCCCTACTTGGTCTTTAATAGGGGAGACACTCATCGAAACATCGATTAATGTTCCATCTTTCCTCAGCCTCTTTGTATCGTAGTGTTCGATGCGTTCTCCTCGCTGGATTTTGGTGAGAATTTCGTTTTCCTCATCTCGATAGTCTGCAGGAATCAGTTTTCTCCCTGATTGCCCTACTATTTCTGCCGCTGTATAGCCAAAAATTGTTTCGGCTCCTACATTCCAACTGGTAACTACGCCCTCTAAATCTTTACTGAGAATGGCATCTTCCGAAGATTCAACGATCGCAGCTAGTCGAGCGATCCCAATTTCGGCCCGTTGTCGTTGGTGAATTTCCCACTGCAACTGGCGATTTACTTTTTTGAATTTATCGACTTTGCCATAACTAACTTGTGCGAGATACACGACCAAAATCAGCAGCAACACTAAAATTAAGCCACCAATTAACACAACTGTTGGCAAATAAAAATCTTCCTTTTCTACTAAATATAATAAGTTTGGATAAATATCTAGTCGCCACTCGGCACTATAGGCTCTTATTACAACTGTTTTATGCAGTGAATAATGAGATAAAAGCTCTTGACCGTAGATCAATTGTGTGCCATCATATATAGCCACCTTGTACCCAGGAAGCACTTTTAAAATACTGTCAAATAGAGTTTTAAACTTAAAAACTCCGACAATAAACCCATCAAACCGCTCCCCTACAAATAAAGGAAAAGTTGCTAGAAATCCTTGACCACCTTGAACGAGTGAAACATTGCGAGTTAACATAGGTTGACGCAAATCACGAGCCACTTGTAAAGTGATTTTGCGACGCAGTTCCCGATTAAGATCTAGGTTTTGCGCTGCCTCATTCCCAGCCAGTGGCACAATCGATCGCACTTTAAATGATGGATCGACTAATGCGATCGCCTGATAACCGTAGAAATCCTTTACATAAGCCTCAGCATCGGCTTCCCAAAGAGCATTTGGTGTACCGCCATTGGCTTCCCAGCGATTCGCCATTTGTCGAAGTGTCAGCATCCGAATTGATAATTCTTCGGTCAGTTTTGACTGAATCGCATTGGCTTCCTGCTGAATTAACTGCTCAATGTGAATTTGTCCGTTGATGGTTAGCTGTTGCCACGTAAATAAAACACCAAGAGAGGCCACCACACCAAGCAAAAGAGGTAGCAATCGTTTAAGTGGTGTTTGGCATAAAGTTATAATTCCCTTGAGTCGAGGTATCATCATAAATCAAGCGATAAATGAATAGATGTGTATTCCCTTTCTTGGGCTAGAGTTGGGTAATTTAATGAGGCAATAAAAAAAGTTTAGAGCGTGAAAACCAGTTAGGCATAAGACAATATTTAAACTTTATACCCCCTCCACTGAGCTATTAGATTTCACCGGCAAAGAATGTTGTTCATTAAGCCCTAGCTCTTTAACTAGATTTAGAGAGGGCGATGAGCAACATCTGTTCAGATTGTAAATAGGTGTTGTTTGCCAACATTGGCGACAAAACCAGTAGATTTGATGCTGGCGAACGTGACGGAGCATTTGATTCGAGCAGCAGGGGCAGTATGTCATAAAGACCTATTTTTTAACTAAGGGGTATTTCACTCTTGTTGCAAAGTGCTGTAAGCTCGCTTGAAGCAACGATAACAAGACCCTATACAAAAAAAAATAAAGATTTGGTAAAGAATATAAAAGGGTTAAGGAAAAGATACAAGTTTAAACATTCCGTAACAAAATTAAGAGCGAAAAGAATTTTTATCCCACAATACGCACCTTGTAATGTCACATTTTTTGTGTGATAATTCTACACTATTCCGATGCAGCTTTTGAGACCCATTCCTACATAAAATCATTTTCCTGTTCCCTGTTCCTTGATTTGATATGAAAGTCTAAATCTTAGCCCTACGCCTTTGTATGAAGGTATCGCGGGCAGGCAGTCGGGTCTAGAAGATGCGGTATCAGGAGCAATCGATGCCTTCGCTAGCGACGGAATGCTCTTAGTAGGAGAAGCACTGAAACAGGGTTTAACTCCAAGCCAATATTCAGTTATACCGGAGAAGCCTTTAACCTGCATTTCTTACGGCATAATCTTGCCAGCAAGCGACACTGAATGGAAAGAAACAGTCAATAATTATATTCGCAATCAAAGTTCGACAAACCTGTTGTAAAAAGTGAGTCGGGCGAAATTCTCCTTTCCTAACGATGAGTGTCGCCGATCAAGATAAATGTATTTGAACCCAACAAAGCGGGCAAGATACTGGGCGCGCACCAGAAGAATAGGGGTCAGGTGTGGATATTGTCAGGGCAAGTCCGATCGCTGCAACCAGTGGCGTCAATAGGCTCTAAACTGGATTCAGGAAGGCGCGCAGCACAGGTTTAGGAGGGTCATCAGTGACAGAAAAAAGTTATCAATCGTCTTCTCTACCCACCTACGCGCGAAAAGAACTGCGGGAATTAGTTCGATCGCAGTTAAGGGCCCTGTTGGAAGAAGGAGACTTTAAAGGGGCAAAAGCGATTTTGCACCCGGTGCAGGAAGCAGACATAGCTGAAGCTATCGAAGGCCTGCCAGAAACCATGCAAGTAATAGCTTTCCGCTTGCTTTCCAAAGACGAAGCCATCGCAGTTTACGAATATCTCGACTCCAGCGTTCAGCAGTCCCTCTGCGAAAAATTCAAACGCCAAGAAGTCATTGATATTGTAGACAAAATGTCCCCGGACGATCGAGCTAAACTCTTTGACGAACTGCCGGCAATATTAGTCCGTCGCCTGTTGGGTGAATTGAGCTCGACGGAACGGGAAGCTACGGCTCAACTTTTGGGTTACGAAGCCAGTACCGCCGGTCGGATCATGACTCCGGAATATATTTCTCTGAAAGAAAGCTTTACCGTCGCCCAAGCTTTAGACCGAATTCGCTCTTTGGCTAAAACTACCGAAACAATTTATTCTCTTTACGTCACCGACGCCGGACGCAGCTTGACCGGCATTTTATCCTTGCGGGATTTAGTCACTTCGCCCCTCGACAAAACTGTCGGCGAAATTATGACCCGCGACGTAGTTTCTGTTCAAACTAGCACGGATCAAGAAGAAGTAGCTAGGCTGATCCAACGTTACGATTTTTTAGCTGTACCCGTTGTAGACCGCGAACAGCGGCTGGTCGGGATCATTACAGTTGACGACGCGATCGACATTTTAGAACAAGAAGCAGCCAAAGATATTTATACCTTGGGCGGCGTCCAGTCCGGCGGCGACAATTATTTTCAGACTGATTTAATTACCGTTGCCCGCAAAAGGGTCGTGTGGCTGTTTGTTCTGCTTTTAACTAATACTGTCACCGGCGCAATTATTAGAGCTCAAGAAGATATTTTGCACCAAGTAGTTGCCCTAGCAGCCTTTATTCCCCTGCTGACTGGCACTGGAGGCAATGTCGGAGCTCAGTCCTCAACAGTTGTAATTCGCGGTTTGAACACTGACGAAATTACAGCAATGGGCCCGTTTCAAGTAATTGTTCGCGAGGGGATGGCGGGAGCGCTGCTAGGAGGTATATTGGGGACTGTAGCGACGGGCTGGGCTTATACTCTGCAAGGGAGTTTAGCAGTGGCACTCGCGGTGGGAGTGAGTTTGTTTGCGATCGCAATTTTAGCTTCTATTGCCGGTTCAGCTCTGCCGTTTTTATTTCGTTCTTTGGGTTTAGACCCCGCTTTAATGTCTGCTCCTTTTATTACCACCGCAGTTGATGTCCTCGGGGTCTTGATTTATTTCACTTTAGCTCGACTAATTTTGCAGATTTAATATATTTAATTAGATGGCTGTGAATAAAAAACTTAATCTGTTTTTCACCACTGCTAATTTCGCGGTCGGCGTCCGATTCCATACCGGATAGGTGCGCTCGCGCTTACTTTATTTTTATCCGCATAGTTGTACCAGTTGAAAAAAATAATGCAACTATAGGTTCGCTATCCAAACTCCGAGCTTCATCAGTCATTTCAAATCTAAAATCTAAAACCTAAAATCTAAAATGGTATTAGCCTATGTCATCATCCAATTCACCCACCAAAATTCAAAATCCCAAGTCGAGCAATTTGTTAGAAACTGCTGAACTGGTTTTTCTTGCTGCCTCTGCTGTGGGATTGGCTGCTAGTTTGGTTTGGGGGCAGAGCGTTTATGCTCAAGTGCCTGTAGTGATTTCGTTGGTGTTGAATTTTGTGAACCGGCAGAAGTTGCACGGGCAAGTTAAAGCAAGTACGGCCGCCACGTTCGATCGGGTAAATCAGCAAGCAGCTACTACCGATCGCGCGATCGAGCAATTGCAACTTGCTGTTAATGCTTTAGACGAAGCTGTTGCTCAAACATCTCGCGAAAATCTCAATGTTGGGCCTGGAGAAAACGTACACTCTCTAATTTCAGCAATTGAGAACCTGCGCCAGCGACTAATAATTTTAGAAAAAACTATTAAAATGATTCAAAGCGAGATCGAACTCACCAGCCGCCAATTCAAACAGCGACCGGAGTTGCAACAAGTCGAAACTTTGACAACAATAATTCTGGACTTGCAGCAGTTTATCAACGAACTGCCACAGTGGGGCAGTTTGCAGCAGCGGCAGCTAACAGAACTTCAGCAAAAAGTAGACAATGCTTTGGCTGAGCTCTCAGAAGAAATTGCTGTAATTCCCAACCGCGTGCAAGAGGCGCTAGCTAGTCGCGGTGGGGCAATTAACCCACAGTTGAGTTCTGGTTTGAATGCCGATCAAAAGAATGGTTATCGACCTAAAACCCAGAATGAGAAAATTCGCCAGAAATATCCCAGAGCTTATGTCAAGTGGAGTCAGGATGAAGACGAAAATTTGAAGAAAGAATATGCTAGCGGTCAACAAATTGACGAATTAGCTCAGAGATTTCAGCGACAGCCTAGTGCGATTCGTTCGCGATTACAAAAATTAGGATTAATCGAATAATGGTAATATCATTTCCGGTTACACCGGAATGATGTTGACTGTTGACGGTTGACTGTTCACTGTTCACTGTTCACTGTTCACTGTCAACAGTCAACAGTTAACTCGAATTTACTATTCCGATGGTAACGGATTTGATATAATTTGTAACCACAAAAAACAGTCAACAGTCAACAGTCAACTGACAACTGACAAATAACAAAGCGATCACCCTTTTTTTTCAAAAGAGCGATCGCTTTGTTTCTGTATTCAGTACCGGCTGCCAACAGCGGGCCACTAACATTACATCTCAAGGCTTTGTAGCCTGGGTCTACCTCATTTTAGAAATCTTGGGGTAACAAAGAACTTAAACGCTCCAACAAAGGATCGGAATTCCGAGGAGGAGCAACCTCAGCATCAGGCACTACATTATCATCCGCCACAGATTCAGACTCAATCGGGCCAGGCTCTACTACTTTTGAAACTGGGGCAAAAGAAACTTGAGCAAACTTACTGTTAACACTCCCCTGCAACTGATCCAACTGGGCGCTGAGTTGACTCAGGTGATGTTCCAGTCCCTCCAAACGGCTTAATTCCTCTGCCGAAACATTGTGCTCAAACTCAGCAAATTTTTCCACAAGTTCAGCAATACGCTGTTCCAACCGCTGAAAGCTCTGTGTAGAGCTAGCAGACTCAGATACAGACAAAAACTGCCACAAAGCTTGCTTGCAGAGATTGCTGAAAGTCTGATACTTCGTGAAAGCCAACTCTTTTTCAATAGCGGCCAGCAAAGTTTGATCCGCAGCATCTTCCGTAAACGCCACCGAGAAATTCGCCTTATTTTTTGCCCACAGTGCCATAGGGTTCAAGCCTTAATGCGTTACTTTATCGTGGCTAGCTGAGCCTCAGCATAAATAAACTGTCCCAAAGCATTAGCTTTCCGGGAAGGCTGAGCCAAGTGAGCCTTAAGATTGGCGTCTTTAAGCAAAGGTTGCAAAACCTCCCAGAAAAACTCGCCGCCACCGCCAGTCAGAACCACATCCGTCACACGTTCGGGCAGCCACTGCACCAAACGTTCGGACAGTTCGTTAGCGAAAGCCTCCCGCAAATCCTTAATAATCGGATCTAAATTAGTCGGCTTAGTCGCTCCTCTGGGACGGTAAAAACGCTGGCCCTCGGGTTTATTCACCGCTTCCAGTAAAGACAGAGATTGAGGGTCTGCTCCCGGAATCTTTGAGGCAACTTGTTCGTAGAACTTGTTCATTGCGAAGGAATCGCTCTTTGAAGCCGCCCGGGCGAAACGGAAACGATCGACCATTAACAAATCGGTAGTTTGGTGTCCGATATCCACAACGGCCACCGACAGTTCCGGCAACTCCGGCGTAAACTCCTTATTATCTTGAGCCTCGCACCAAATCAGGCTGCCGAACCCTTCCGGCATCACCCAAACGTGACTGATATTAATATCCACCCGCTCGCCCCGGTACACCACAACGTGGGGAGAGCGCAGTTGGCTGATAATCTCTTCCTTTTCCTTCTCAAACTGATCCTGCGAATAAAACGGCAAACCCAGCACAACTGCTATTTCGCCTTTCATCTGGAAATATCCAGCACAGGAAAAGACCTTAACCAAAGCATCTACTACTTTCGACTGATCGGCGCCACCGAGATTAGCGCCAAAATCTGCAGCCAGTTGACCGATCGCGTAGCCCTTGCCCTGGTACTCCAGCCACATATCCAACAGAGGGTCTGTTGCTTTGGACTCAAAGCTGCCACCCCGCACCTTTTCCACGGGCATAGTAGCCACGTTGGCAGGGATGAAAACAACGCCACTCGGGTTGCGACTCACGCAAGCTTTAGTTGCCGTCCGACCCAAATCAGCACTAATAATCGATTTGTTAGAAGCGACTTTAGTCTGCTGGGTCAGCATAGCCGAATTAGGAACAAGCTGTCTAGTTGTCATTGAAATGTGTTACCTCACTGAGCCTCACCATTATCATGCCTTATCCCTTGACACTGCCACGCTTAAAGACAGTGGGTTTTGCGGCGATTCTTCTAACTCTACCTAGATCGGTATCGAAATCAGCACCAAATATTATATTCGGGACGATCGCCCTTACCGTAACTAACCTAACTTTTTCTGGAGCGATCGTCCTCGAAGCTCTGTTGCCTGAGAGTGCATTGTTAAGTTAAATTTAGTTAAGATTCTGAGTGTAAACTTTTGTCGCACTTCTCCGACACCGCGATCTTACCCGATCTGTCCCCAATTCAAGGCATCCGCATTTATGAAAATTTCTTGGCGAACTATACTACTTTGGACTTTACCCGCCTTAGTCATCGGCTTTTTCTTGTGGCAGGGAGCCTTTGCCCCATCCCCGGCAGAAATGAGCAAGAACACCGCCAGCACCCGCCTGAGCTACGGTAGATTCTTAGATTACTTAAACGCCGGTCGAGTGACCAGCGTTGACCTTTACGACGGAGGTCGGACGGCTATTGTCCTAGCAGTCGATCCCGAACTGGACAATCACGAGCAGCGGTGGCGGGTAGACTTGCCCTCAAATGCCCCGGAACTGGTTTCTAGGCTCAGAGACTCCAAAATCAGCTTCGACACTCACCCACTACGCAACGACGGTGCTGTCTGGGGACTTTTAGGCAATTTAGTATTTCCCCTCTTGTTAGTAGGAGGTCTGTTTTTCCTCTTCCGCCGCGGTGGCAACGTTCCCGGCGGCCCGGGCCAAGCCATGAATTTTGGCAAATCCAAAGCTCGCTTTCAAATGGAAGCTAAAACAGGCGTACTGTTCGACGACGTAGCAGGCGTTGAGGAAGCCAAAGAAGAACTACAAGAAGTAGTGACATTCCTCAAAAAACCCGAACGCTTCACCGCAGTCGGGGCGAAGATTCCCAAAGGCGTGCTGCTAGTGGGCCCTCCCGGAACCGGTAAAACCTTGCTGGCAAAAGCGATCGCAGGCGAAGCCGGCGTGCCTTTCTTCAGCATCTCCGGTTCGGAATTTGTGGAAATGTTCGTCGGTGTCGGCGCTTCCCGCGTTCGGGACTTGTTCAAGAAAGCTAAAGAAAATGCTCCTTGCATCATCTTTATCGATGAAATCGATGCAGTGGGCCGCCAGCGCGGCGCCGGTATCGGCGGCGGTAACGACGAACGGGAACAAACCCTGAACCAGTTGCTGACCGAAATGGACGGTTTTGAGGGCAATACTGGCATTATCATCATTGCTGCTACGAACCGCCCCGACGTGCTCGACTCAGCGTTGCTGCGTCCGGGACGTTTTGACCGCCAAGTTAGCGTAGATACGCCGGATATTAAAGGCCGCTTGGAAATTTTGGAAGTTCACGCGCGCAACAAGAAACTGTCTCCGGAGATTTCTTTGGACGCCATCGCCCGCCGCACTCCTGGTTTTACCGGCGCTGATTTGGCTAACTTGCTCAACGAAGCTGCGATTTTAACCGCCCGCCGCCGGAAAGAAGCGATTACGATGCTCGAAGTTGACGATGCAGTCGATCGCGTGGTAGCAGGTATGGAAGGCACTCCCTTGGTGGACAGCAAGAGCAAGCGCTTGATTGCTTACCACGAAATCGGCCACGCGATCGTCGGTACAATCATTCAAGCCCACGATCCAGTTCAAAAAGTTACCTTAGTACCTCGCGGACAGGCCCGCGGCTTGACTTGGTTCATGCCCAGCGAAGACCAAGGTTTGATTTCTCGATCGCAAATTTTAGCCCGGATTAGCGGTGCTTTGGGTGGCCGCGCAGCCGAAGAAGTAGTTTTCGGCGATGCCGAAGTAACCACCGGTGCCGGCAACGACTTGCAGCAAGTAAGCGGCATGGCGCGGCAAATGGTGACTCGCTACGGGATGTCTACCTTGGGCCCGATCGCCCTGGAAGCCCAGCAAAGCGAAATTTTCCTCGGCCGCGACTACACAGCCCGATCGGAATATTCCGAAGAAATAGCCTCTCGGATTGACGGACAAGTTCGATCGATTGTCGATCACTGCTACGACGACGCGCGCCGAATTATTCGCGAAAATCGCACTGTGATTGATCGCTTAGTCGATTTGTTAATTGAAAAAGAAACCATCGACGGCGAAGAGTTGCGCCTAATCGTCTCTGAATACACTTTTGTTCCTGAAAAAGAACAATACGTTCCTCAGCTTTAAGACTTGTTTAAAAATTAGGGACACGGCCTTGCTGTGTCTTTAAAAAGTAGGGACGCAAGACTATTGCCACGTCCCTACTTTTTTATTAAACTGTCAATAATATTAAACCGCCCCTAAACGCCAATTAACGCAGATGAATACTACATTTGCCCTACATACTAAGAGTTTGTCATTTTTTTTTATAGCAGCTTTTATTTTTTTTGGTGTCAATACTTTGAGCGCCCGCGCCGAAAAATCAAGATGTTTTGTAGATATTTGCATCGACTCCAGCAGCGTTGAATTAAGTAAATCCGATATTCCCGGTGCTCCCTCTTATCCAGTCAGAACTATTTTAGTAACTCAACAGTTTAGTAACGATAAATTGTTGGCGCAAATGGAAGTTGACTGCCAGCAACGACAGTTGAGAACTGTCAGAGTTAGCCAAGATGGCGAAAATTGGTCGAATTTCTCTCCGAAATGGACTTTAGTCGATGGCAACTCATCTTTGTCTCGGCTGGTTGAGTATACTTGTAAATTGGCGATCGCAGAACAAGAGAATAAATAAGTATAGCCTTTCTTAGTAATATGAGGTGTACGCTTGATAAGCGGGCATAGGCCTCCGTGGGCATAGGGCATACCTCACCAAGATTGAGAACTGCTGTAGACCCAGAAAAAAAACAGATCGCCTATATCTTCAACCCTTGCCTTGCAGGTGCAAGTCTGTGTGCCCGTAAACTTAGCCGTTTCAACCGCCGAGTGTTAATATTACACTCAATCTAAAATCTAAAATCTAAAATCTAAAATCTAAAATCGGATGACAAACCCCACTGAATATCGGCAAAGACGCGAACAATTAATGGCAAAAATTGGCAGCGGGACAGCGATATTTCGCAGCGCGCCCGCAGCCGTCATGCACAACGATGTAGAATATGCCTACCGACAAGATAGCGATTTTTTCTATTTAACCGGTTTCAACGAAGCTGCGGCGGTAGCAGTGCTCGCGCCACACCATGAAGAACACAAATTTGTTTTGTTTGTGCAGCCAAAAGACTTGGAAAAAGAAACTTGGCACGGTTATCGCGCCGGAGTAGAAGGCGCTAAGGAATTGTACGGCGCGGATGAAGCTTTCCCGATTAATGAACTTGCCGAAAAACTGCCGAAATATTTAGAAAAGGCCGATCGCATATACTATCACTTCGGGCGCGATCGTACTTTCGACCAAACAGTCCTCAATCACTGGCAGCGCTTGATGGCAACCTATCCGAAACGCGGCACAGGCCCCACAGCAATCGAAGATTCCAACATCATTTTACACCCGATGCGGCTGGTGAAAAGCGAAACAGAATTAGCATTAATGCGAAAAGCGGCTAATATCTCAGTTGCAGCGCACAACCGCGCCCAAGAATTCGCCAAACCGGGCAGATACGAATATGAAATTCAAGCTGAAATAGAACATACTTTTGGCTTAAATGGCTGCACTCCGGCTTACCCTTCAATTGTTGCATCCGGTTACAATTCCTGCGTCCTCCACTACATCGAAAACAACCGCCAAATGCAGGAAAACGATTTGCTGCTAATAGATGCTGGTTGTGCTTGCGGGTACTACAACGCCGATATTACTCGCACTTTTCCTGTTAGCGGCAAATTTACAGCCGAACAACAGATAATTTATGACTTAGTTTTGCAAGCACAATTGCAGGCAATTAGTCAAGTATATCCCGGAAATCCTTACACCAAAATTCATGAAACAGCGGTGCGCGTTTTGGTGGAAGGTTTAATGGATTTAAAACTTTTGGTGGGGGATATTGAAGAGATAATTAAAGAAGAGAAATACAAGCCTTTTTATATGCACCGCACTGGTCATTGGCTGGGATTGGATGTGCACGATGTCGGCGTTTATCAGTACGGCGAAAATCCGCAAGTTTTGCAGGCAGGACAAGTGCTGACGGTGGAACCGGGGATTTATATTTCTCCTTATATTAAACCCGTTGAAGGACAGCCGGAGGTTCCTGAAAAATGGCGCGGTATTGGCGTGAGAATTGAAGATGATGTTTTGGTGACATTGGAAAGTCATGAAGTCTTGACGGCGGGAGTTCCTAAATAAAGGAAAAGTAGAAGGCTTTGGGCAGAAGTCAAGAAAGATTGATTAATTAAGTTAGCAGTGAAGGCTTGAGCTTTGTTAGTATTGGCTTGAAAAAGCTCAAGTCCGCAACTGCCAAACAAAGAGCGCTTATGTGTATTGATCCTACCAAGATCGATCGATCTCTCGAAACCTGCGAAGCATTGGTAGCAGAGCAAAAAGCAAAAATTCTACAACTTGAAGAGCATTTGCAGCAGCAGAGAGAATTGTGCCAGAAATTAGAAGCACAACTCAAAGCAGTCGAGAATCCTGGCATTTCGGGTTCGGCAACTGAATCGGATATTACCGAGGACGATCGCATTCAGTTAATCGCATCTCTGGAAAAAAGCCAGGAAATGTACCGAACTCTCATCAAACATTATCCGAATGGTTCGGTGTTTTTGTTCGATCGCGATTTGCGCTATACTCTGGTTGACGGTCAAGGTTTGGCAGTAGTTGGTTTGTCCAAAGAACAGTTGGAAGGCAAAACATTGTGGGAAGTATCGCCACCTGAAGATTTGCCCCTTTTTGAGACTACATATCGCGCTGCTTTGGCAGGAAAAGAGAATACTTTTGAATATAAATACGGCAATCGCGTTTATTCAACAACAATTGCTCCAGTCAAAAACGACCGGGAAGAAATTTTTGCAGGACTGGTTCTTACTCAAGATATTACCGAAAAAAAACAGGCAGAAATAGCGCTGGAAGAAATTACAAATCAGCTCGAAATTAAATATCAAAAGCGCACTGAAGACTTGAGAACAGCCAACGATCAATTGCAGGAAGAAATTCTCTCTCGCTGGCGCGCCGAAAAAGCTCTGCGGGAAAGCCAGGAACAGCTAGAATTGTTTTTCTCTCAATCTTTAGATGGCTTTTTCTTTATGATGCTGGACGAACCAGTGCAATGGGATGATAGCGTTGACAAAGAAAAAGTCTTGGATTACATATTTGCTAACGGGAGGGTAACGAAGGCAAATGATGCTTTAATAGCTCAATACGGCGGGACGAGGGAACAGTTTATTGGTCGGACGCTTTACTCTTTTTTATCGCACAACTTGACTGGTAGCAGAGAGATAATCAGGCAATTTTTTGATGCTGGCCGAATTCACATCGAAAATGAAAATCGCAAGTTTGACGGGTTTCCCGTTTGGGTGGAAGGCGACTATATTTGCATTTACGATTCCCACCGCAGAATCGTGGGCTATTTTGGCGTGCAGCGCGATATTAGCGATCGCAAAAAAGCAGAAGCAACTCTCAGAGATAGCGAAGAACGCTTTCGGGCAACCGTTGAACAAGCGGCAGTCGGCATTACCCACCCTGACGAAACAGGCCGCTATTTGCGAGTCAATCAAAAATTCTGCGAGATAGTGGGATATACTGCGAGCGAACTGCTGTCGCGAACTTGGATGGACGTTACTTACCCAGAAGATATAGATCCAGATTTAAAACAAAATAATAAATTATTTGCCGGGGAAATTGACAGTTTTAAAATGGAAAAACGCTTGCTCCACAAAGACGGCAGTGTAGTTTGGGTAAATATTACTGTATCGCTCATCCAAGAACCGCTGAGCGGGGCAATTTACAATGTAGTAGTGACAGAAGATATTAGCGATCGCAAAGCAACCGAAGCAGCGCTGAAAGAAAGCGAAGAAAGGTTCCGACAGCTAGCAGAACACATTGAAAGCGTGTTTTGGATGGTAAACATTCAACCCCAGGAAATTATTTATATTAGTCCGGCTTACGAAAAAATTTGGGGCAGAAGCTGCGCTGATTTGTATGCTAACAGGCGCTTTTTTGCAGATTCCCTCCATCCAGAAGATCGCGAGCGGGTTATTGCTAATTCAACTAGAAAAATCGAGTATGAAGACGAAATAGAATATCGAATTGTCAGGCCGGACGGCAAAATGCGCTGGATTCGCGATCGGGCTTTTCCGATTAGAAATCAATCTGGTAAAGTTTACCGCATCGTGGGCATTGCAGTAGATATTACCGCACGCAAACAGGCAGAAAAAACTATCCGTGAAAGTGAAGAACGCTTCCGCCAGTTAGCAGAAACTATCCAAGATTCCGTCTGGCTGATGTCTGCGGAATTCACCGATTTATTGTATCTGAGTCCAGCTTACGAACAAATCTGGGGGCGCAGTCGCGAAGAATTGTATGCTGAGCCCTTAAAAATGATGGAGTGGGTGCATCCAGAAGATAAACATTTGTTAGAAGAGGCAATGGGGCGACTGTTGCAGGGCGAGTCCACCAATACCGAATATCGGATTTTTCGGCCAGACGGCACAATGCGCTGGGTGTGCGATCGAGCTTTTCCCATTTACGACGAATCGGGCAAAATTTACCGCATTGCGGGTATTGGCGAAGATATTAGCGATCGCAAATTTACCGAAGCCCGCATTCAAGGAGCACTCCGCGAAAAAGAAGTATTGCTCAAAGAAATTCACCACCGAGTCAAAAATAATATGCAGGTAATTTCCAGTCTGCTGCAGCTTCAAGCTCAATATATTGAAGACGAAGCAACGCTAACTTTATTTGAAGAAAGCCAGACTCGCATCCATTCAATGGCTTTGATTCATGAGCAATTGTATCAATCCGAAAATCTCGATCAGATCGCCCTGTCCCCCTATGTCGAAAATTTGGTTGCTAATTTGTATCAATCTTTTGGCTGTGGCAACACTTCCATCCAATTTAACCTCAAAGTTGACCCCATTTATTTAAACATAGAAACAGCTATTCCGTGTGGCTTAATTATTAACGAGCTGGTCTCTAACTCTTTAAAATACGCATTTGGCTCTAATTTAAATGGTGAAATTTCTATTAAGTTTAATGAAACAAGCAGTCACCAATTTCATTTAATTATTCAAGATAACGGTCGCGGATTTCCGGCTAATTTTGATGTGGAAAATACTGAAACATTAGGATTGCGATTAGTCAGAATGTTGGCTTACCAATTAGAGGCAACTATTGCCATTGACAGTCAGCGTGGAACCTGCTACACTCTGATTTTCCAAGAGTTAAATTATCGGCAGCGTATTTAACGAAAAATGAACCCTATACAAATTTTGGTTGTAGAAGACGAAGTTATTGTAGCTCAAGACATAGCAGGTCGATTAAAAAAACTGGGATATGCAGTAACAGCTACAGTTTCTTCAGGAGAAGAAGCAATTCAAAAAGCGATAGAAAACCCGCCCGACTTAGTGTTGATGGATATCGTGCTAAAAGGTGACATGGACGGGGTAACAGCAGCCGAGAAAATCCGAACTAATAGGAATGTGCCGACAGTATTTTTAACAGCTTATGCCGACGATAAAACGCTGCAAAGAGCGAAACTTACAGATCCATTCGGTTATATTATCAAACCATTTCAACAAAATGATTTGCGGGTGGCGATCGAGATTGCCCTGCACAGACACGAAATGGAAACCAAGATGCGAGAATCTCTCAAAGCTGCGGAAGCAGTCAGAGAGTCGGTGGAAGAAAAATCGCACCGCCAAAACCAGTATATTTCCATGGCCGCTCACGAATTGCGGAATCCCCTCAACGCGATTTTAATTTCTGCGGAACTTCTCGATCTCGATCGCACTCGCAGCAGTGACGAATCCCAAGTTAGAACCCTGCGGCTGGTGCACTCAGCTACCCAAAAGATGAACCAGCTAATCGACGATATGCTGTTCATGGGCAGGGCAGAATCAGGCCAACTCAAATGCAATCCATTTCCGATAAATTTAATCGAATTTTGTCAAAACTTGCTCGATCAATTGCAGTTAGGAAATGAAGCCAAGCACAAACTAACATTAATCCCTTCAGATGTTACCAGCGCGATGTTAGATCAACAATTGCTGCACGGCATTATTTCTAACTTAATCGTCAACGCCATCAAGTATTCCCCCAACGGCGGGCAAGTCACCTTGGAATTGGAATGCCGTCCAGCAAGCGAAGGAGACAAAGAACCTATTTTCTGCTTGTCTCCTCAGTGTTTGTTTCCCAATTCCCCCTTTACAAATATTAACTCCCCCTTACTAATTATACGTATCCGAGACGAAGGTATCGGCATCCCAGAAACTGAAGTAGGGAAAATATTTGAAATGTTTTACCGCTGCAAGAATACGGGAAAGATTAAAGGTAATGGTTTGGGATTAACAATTGTTAAAAAAGCTGTGGAATTGCAAGGAGGGGCGATCGCCTGCGAAAGCAAAATGGGCGTGGGTACAACCTTCACAGTCGCCCTTCCTTACGTTGCCCTTTCCTGTAAGACTAAACGAGAAACAACTTAAATCCCACTACAAACACTAATCAAAGTGTTGCAAAATCCACTCCACAGCCGTCGCTAAATTTGCTGTAATAAAATCAGGTTTAGTATGATGCTGATACTCCCCGCTCAACACACTTTCTCCGTAACCAGTCTGCACCAAAATGCCAGTACAGCCGGCATTGTGAGCCATATCAACATCAGTCGCTTTATCCCCAACCATAAAACTATTTCGCAAATCCAAATCGTGTTCCCAAGCCGCCGCTACCAACATCCCTGTATTTGGTTTTCGCCAAGTCGAATACCGCGTAAATTCTGGGTTTGTTCCGCCTTCGGCTGCGCTTAAATAAGGGCAGTAATAAAGAGCATCTAACTTTGCTCCTGCTTCTTTTTCTAATAACTGAGACAGGCGTTTGTGCAAAGCTTCTACGTGGCTGACGGGATTATAACCCCTCGCTGGGCCCGATTGATTGGAAACCAAACAGCAAAATATTTGTTGGTCATTTAAACGGCGTACAGCTTCAGCTATTCCGGGGATTAAATGCAAATCTTCTACTTTGTGGATGTAGCCCACTTCGATATTGAGAACGCCATCTCTGTCAAGAAATACTGCTCGTTTCATTGTTGTATTGTTGCTTGAAAATAGGGTTTAGGGTGAGGATGCGGCAGTGTTCGTTGGTGTTAACTTAAGCCTAAAAACCTTTGTATCTATCGTTTATAGTCGAGTCTAGATCCCCCTAAATCCCCCTTAAGAAGGGGAGTAGGGGTTGACTTTGAGTGTTCCAGTCCTCCTCTTTTTCCGCTTGGGACTTTGACTACTCTTGTCCCCCCCTTATTAAGGGGGGTTAGGGGGGATCGGGAAGAGTGGACAAGGAAGACTATAGGCTGGCACAGCGAAAATCTAGGTACGAGCGTCATTCTAAAATAGATTGTTTGCCTAACCATTCGCGGAAACTATTATGATACAAACTATAGCAAATTTCTCCTCCAATTTTTTGTTTATTTAAGAACTCAATCCAATTGTCTAACACTTTTTCAACATCGTATTCATCCTGATCAATTATATTGGATATGGCAGTTACAGATAAACTTGATGTTGATTGTACCAAAACATTCAGCACAGACAAGTCAACTGCCGATAAAGCATCACCTCTCATCCGCAGCCAGTGGTTTTGATAATACGCTGCTAAACCGGGAGGAAGTTCAGGGAAAAGTGAGGACTCTCCCAGATTAGCATCGGGGTGTGAATTTTCGCCGATCGCCCTTAACATCTGACTCAGATACATGAAATTGTTTTCGCTGAGGGTGGCGAGTTGTTGGCAGAATTCGGGTTGAGTTAAATCCGGTGCGGTTGATAGGTATTGCTGAATGTAGTTAAGGACATCTTCCCGATTTTGGGCGGGATAATCTCTTAAATCGAGAGTTTGAGAGGGGGTTTCAATTAACAAACCGGATTTCTCTCTCAAAAACGGGCGGCGGGCGAGGATAAAATAAGTACGATCGCCCAAATATCTCGGCAGATAAAACAGATTTGTGCTGGGAGGCTGACTGGTGCGGGCGATCGCGTCTACAGAATCAATGACAATTATCAACTTTTGGCGATCGTTTAATTTATCGCTAATTTGCTGAAGCAACAAAGACAGAAACCAACTCCCATCATCGGATTCGAGATTTTGAAGTTGAGATCGGAGATTGAGGATTTCCGATGTTTCCCCATTGGCGGCAAGGTATTTGTCAATCAGTTGAGTGCAGACTGAAGCGAGAAAATCTTCAGCTCGATTTTTGCCTTCAACTCCAGCGTTGTAATAGATACTGCGTGGATGGGCGGTGACATATTGGGCGAGGATGGAACTTTTGCCGCAGCCGGGAGTGCCGACTATTGTGAAATAACCGCGGCTGTGGGAGTTCAGAAAGTCGGAAATCGCAGAAAAAACAAATTTGCGCCCTGCAAAATTCTCGGTTTTTTCTCGCAGGAGTTGCGGAAATTCTTTTGGGTAAGCTGCGGTAGAGATGGGAGTTGGCAGAGGTGAGGAATTCATGTTAGTGCCTCCACCCCTTCTAGCCGCAGGAAATAGACGCGGCCGGATTCGTCGCCTGCGACAATTGTGACTCCATCGGGGGCGATCGCGCCACAGGCGATCGGGCTTTCACCCTTGAAACTAGCAATGATATTTCCACTCGACAAATCCCAGACTTTGAGGGTGTTGTCAGATGAACCAGAAATTGCCCGCCTCCCATCAGCAGTAACGGCTACTGCTTTTACCGAGTCGCTGTGACCTTTGAGAGTAAACTCTTCCTCTCCACTCGACAAATCCCCGACTTTGAGGGTATTGTCATCTGAACCAGAAATCGCCCGCTTGCCATCAGCAGTGACAGCTACTGCATTTACCGAGTTGCTGTAACCTTTGAGACTAAACTCTTCCTCTCCAGTGGTTAAATCCCAGACTTTGAGGGTATTATCGTATGAAGCAGAAATTGCCCGCTTGCTATCAGCACTGACGGCGACTACATTTACTGATTTGTTATGACCTGCCAGAGTCAACAGTGCCTTTCGACTTGTTAAATCCCAGACTTTGAGGGTGTTGTCCCACGAACCAGAAATCGCCCGCTTCCCATCAACAGTAACGGCTACTGCGTTTACCGATTTTTTGTGACCTTTGAGAGTAAACTGTTTCTTTCCAGTGGTTAAATCCCAGACTTTAATGGTTTTGTCCCACGAACCAGAAATTATCCGTTTGCCATCAGCAGTAACGGCTACTGCGTTTACCGTGTCGCTATGACCTGTGAGAGTAAACAGTTGATTTCCAGTGGTTAAATCCCAGACTTTGAGGGTGTTGTCCCACGAACCAGAAATTACCCGTTTGCCATCAGCAGTAACGACTACTGCTTTTATCAAATTGCTTTTGAGAGTAAACAGTTCCTCTCCAGTGGTTAAATCCCAGACTTTGAGGGTGTTATCCAATGAACCCGAAATCGCCCGCTTGCCATCAGCAGTAACGGCTACTG
>NZ_JAUBQQ010000063.1:30355-35737 GCF_036701335.1 Microcoleus sp. Pol12B5
CAGTGGTTAAATTCCAGACTTTGAGGGTGTTATCCGATGAACCAGAAATTGCCCGCTTGCCATCAGCAGTAACGGCTATTGCATTTACCGACTCGCTGTGACCTTTGAAAGTAAATAGTTCCTTTCCAGTTGTTAAATCCCAGACTTTGAATGTATTATCAGATGAGCCAGAAATTACCCGTTTGTTATCAGCAGTCACGGCTACTACTTTTACCAATTTTCCGTGACCTTTGAGAGTCAACAGTTCATTTCCAGTTGTTAAATTCCAGACTTTGAGGGTATTATCTAATGAACCCGAAATTGCCAGATTGCTATCAGCAGTTACGGCTAATACTTTTACCGATTTTTTGTGACCTGTGAGAGTCAACAGTTCCTTTCCAGTTGTTAAATCCCAAATTTTGATAGTTTTGTCAGATGAACCAGAAATTGCCCGCTTGCCATCAGCAGTGACCGCTACTGCATTTATCAATTTGGTGTGACCCGTGAGATTAAATAGTTCCTTTCCAGTTGTTAAATCCCAAACTTTAATGGTGTTATCTCTTGAAGCAAAAATCGCCCGGTTACCATCAGCAGTCACGGTTACTACATTTACCAATTTGGTATGACTTTCGAGATTGAAAGTAAACAGTGCCTTTTCAGTTGTTAAATCCCAACCTTTAATCCTGTTGTCTTTTGAGCTAGAAATCGCCCGTTTGCCATCAGTAGTGACGACTACTGCATTTACCGAGTCACTGTGACCTTTGAGAGTAAATAGTTCCTCTCCAGTTGTTAAATCCCAGACTTTAAGGGTTGTGTCAGATGAGCCAGAAATTGCTCGCTTGCCATCAGCAGTTACTGCTACGACATTTACCGAGTCGCTGTGACCTTTAAGGGTTCGTAGAACTCCGCTGCCGGGGGGAGTGAAACAGGGTGTGAAAGGACGCAACCAAGGTACTGCTTTCTGATGCTGGACTCCCTCCAGGATGGCTTTTATTTCTGGTGTTTTTAAGTGTGCCAAGCGCCCCCATAATTGCTCTGCGAGTTGCGTTTTATCTCGCTCCAAAATATCCGCTGACATCCAAAATACCGATTTAATCAAGTTCAGAACTTTGACTTTTTCTGGATTGTACTTTGAGTGATTTAATGCTTCGTAATCGTCAACTAAATTAAAATCATCAATCAGTGCCTGCACCCCAAACTCAGGATGCTGAATCTTTGCCATCAGAAAGTTAAAATCAGTCAGTCTTTGATAATACTTTTCTAAATTCCCTGCCTTGACATAATTTGGCAGTAAGCTGCCCAGATAAGCACGTTGATAGAAAAGTGGTTTGGCCGCTAACTTGTCAGCAAATTCTGCCATCTCACGCCATCTCCTTTTCTAAATACTCAGCAATCCGTTGATTTACTTCCTTAAAAATTTTCCGCTTTGCATCCATCTCTCGTTTGGATTTCAGAAAGTCAAGAAAACTAGCATGATAGATGTTGTAGCAGATTTCTCCATATACATTCTGCTTTTTCAAATACTCAACCCACTCATCTTCTAAAACCTGTGCCACCTCACATTTATCCACCTCGGCAATTCCAGCAATCATCTCGCAGGGAATCGGCGTGCCAATCTCTATTAAAATATATAAGACAATCTCCATCCATTGCCCTGGCTTAGCTTCCATTCCCATCCGCACCCAATGGTTTTGATAATACTCTTGCAGCCCGTCGGGCAATTGCTTTAAGCTCAAGTCATTATAATCGCCCTTAGCAATTGCGGGCAAAACATACCGCAAATACATAAAATTGTTTTCGCTTTTTTCTGCCAATTGCTCGACAAAAGCTGTATCGGGAATGCTACGGGTTTGGATCCAGTTTCTCAGTTCATCTTTATACTGAGAATCTGTATATAGCAGATACCGAATATACTCTTTGATATCATCCTGATTGAAATTAACATACTTTCTGTCTCTTAAATCTAACTCTTTTACCGGAACTCCTGGAGATACAGACAGCCTCTTTTGACCGAGGTTATGCGGTCGCCTCGTCAGCAAGAAATAAACCCGATCTGGCAGAGTGGTCGGTAAATGTAAAAGATTTTCTCCCGGTTCTTGTTCAACTTCATCCAGTGCATCAATCGCAATTACCAAACGTTCGCCGCAAGTGAGTTTTCCAGCCACCTTTGTCAGTAAAGTTGGTAAATCGGCATCTTCTGAATTTGGCAATTGATAGCGGTCAATTAATTGCTGGCGAAGGCTCTTCAAAAACAATTCTGGTCTGTTGCGGCGTTCGACAAGAATATTGAAATAGCAGGGAGATTTATGTTCAGAGACGTATTTGGCAACGATCGAGCTTTTGCCCATTCCCGCATCCCCGATAATTGTAAAATAACCGTGAGGATTTTCCTTGATAAAGTCCTGAAACGCCTTAAAAACAAATTGGCGGCCGCAAAAGGTTTTAATTTTTTCTGCTATAAGTGATTCAAACTCTGGCGGCAGCTTATTTTCGGCATTCCAATCTTTTGGGTCAACAATATCTGTGGCTTCTATTCCTAATGCTTTAGCTATGTTGGTAACTTGCCATCTTTGTACGCCATTAAAACATGGTTTTGTACCGAGTAATCGCTTAATTGTGTCCTCGGAAACATTAGTTGTATCCGCGAGTTTTTTTATCGTCAATCCAGCGTCTTGGTATGATTCTCTGAGCTTAATTTTTCCAGTTGCACTCGATTGAACTTTATCGGATTCGCGCATAGTAGGTTTTTAGGTATGGTTGTTAGTTTTTCAGTTAATTCGATAATCCGACAGTCCGACAGTCCGACAGTCCGACAGTCCGACAGTCCGACAGTCCGGCAGTCCGACAGGGAATGAATTCCCTGTCTCATAGCGAAAGTCCTCTTAAGAGGACTGAAAATTAGTATTTTAGTCGGTTTTAACCGACTTCTGCTATTAGCCCCGTGGAATTCATTCCCTTGCGGATTTGGGCGGAATGAAACAGCATGGGGGCTAGCGGGAGCGAGATTTCATGATTATTCATCCGTAACTCCGATCGCACTCACATTCTATATTTAAATATTTTTGTCTGTCTAGGGCAGATAGGTTGTAATCTCCTGCCCTATCTGCCCCAAAAATTAGGGCATATCGCCAATTAAAACTCGCCCTATCTGCCCTTGAGTCTCGCTGTTTGCTTCGGTAGAGTAATTGTAGAAACAAAAACTTATCAGTATTTAGGAGAGGAAACAGTTATGACTTTTAACTTATTCGGCAACTCGCAACCTGATGAAGATTATAGCGAAATTAAGAAAGAAATGCTGCGAGAATCATTGCGGCAAGTTCGCCAAAGCTACAATCTTGCCCTTTTTGTCACCGCCGCATCGGCAATGGTTACTTTCGGAGGGATCGGACTTCTATTTTGTGAGAAAATCTCAGAGGCTACTCTCACTGCTTCGGGCGGATTGTTGACAAGTTTGGGCAGGATTGAGTTTGCCAAGCAAAAGAAGAAGGAATTGCAGCAGATGATGGATGATTTGGAAGACTAACATCCAGTTTTAGCTTCCCGACTTCTTTCCTCGTCCCCCGGCCGGGCCTGGAAAGCAGCTAAATTGTAGGGACACGGCACTGCCGTGTCCTGGCTTAGATATCCTAGTTTTTAGCCGCCCCAAACCTTCTTCAAAACATCTTGAGGAGAGATGTCTGCCATTTTGCCCGTAGGAGATTTAATGCCCAAAAATCGATCGCTCTTTGGCAGCAATTTTGCAGGTTCAGTCGGGCCGAACAAAGCTATTGTATAAGTTTGAACCGCCACAGCTAAGTGCATCGGCGCACTATCAGTACATATCATCAAGTTAGCAGCAGCAATAGTCGCCGCCAACTTGCCGACATCATCCGGCGAGATAACTTTTACATTCGGACATAACTCGACTAACTTTGTCACGAAGTCTGCATCTTCGGGCCCTTTCACAACAACAACGGGCAAATTCGGCTGCCGCTGCTGACAATCTTCAATTATTTGCTTCCATTTGTCTGTAGGGTAAATTTTGTCAATACCTTTAGACACAGCTAATTGACTGGAACCGCCGTGAATTAGAATGTAACCGCTTTCTTTTACGCCCAACCGCTGCTGTTCGGATTCCGCCCACTGAATGTCCTGTTTTGGTACATTAATTGCGATCGCCGGACAAGGATTTGTAATGTTAAATCCTTGCAGCAAATCGTGGTACATTGAAGCGGCGTACTGTTCAGTTTTCAGCGGTACTGCAGCAGTGAGAAATCGAGCGCCGTTGGTTCCCGAATACCCAACTCTCTGCGGAATGCCGGTCAGCCACAGCAGCAGCCCTACAGTCCACCGCTGGCCGAGGGAAATCACTGCTTCGTATTCGCGATCTCGAATTACGCCCAGTAAATTGCCCAAATCTGCCATAGCGTTGCGGTCTTTGAAATTGTACGTCAAGACTTCTTTGACCGACTTGCAGACTCGGTAAGCACCCTTTGCCCTCGGTTCCACGATGACATCAATTTGCGCGTCGGGATAAGACTGCTTGAGGTCATCAAGAGTGGGGAAAAATAAAATTTGGTCGCCAATCCCGCCAGGGACAAGTGCTAGTATTCGCATCATAAACGATCGGGCTATTATTGATCGAGGTAGCTCTCAGAGATCGGCTCTCAACTATCAGCTTATAGTATTTCTAGACCTTAAAAGCTACTGGCTGACAGCTAAACAACTGACTCAAAAGTACAGGACGCTCTTATTATATATATCTAGTTGGGTTAAAAACGGTTAGTAAATGCACTTATTAATTCCTGCAGCAGGTTCGGGGCGACGGATGGGGAGTCAGCGGAACAAACTGCTGCTGACTTTGCTGGGAAAACCTTTGCTGAGTTGGACTTTGGCTGCGGCTGAAGCTTCGCAGCACATTAGCTGGATTGGCATCATGGGCCAGCCAGACGATTTTTCTGATTTTAAAGCAATTGTGAGCGATTTATCTTTGGTCAAGCCCGTGGAACTGATTCAAGGTGGCGCTACCAGGCAAGAGTCAGTTTACAACGGTTTGCAGGCTTTGCCCCCCAATGCCGATCGAGTGTTGATTCACGACGGCGCGAGGTGTTTGGCAACTGCTGAATTGTTCGATCGATCTGCCGAGGCCCTCTTGACCTGTCCGGGCTTGATTGTCGCCGTCCCGGTCAAGGATACGATTAAGGTCGTAGATGAGCGTCGGATCGTGCGAGACACCCCAGACAGAAGCAATTTGTGGGCGGCCCAGACTCCCCAAGGATTTGAAGTGAAATTGTTAAAGCAGTGTCACGAAGAAGGGCGACAGAAAGGTTGGGAAGTTACCGACGATGCGGCTTTGTTTGAAAAATGCGGTTTACCAGTGCAAATTGTGGAGGGAGAAGAGACGAATTTGAAAGTCACAACACC
>NZ_JAUBQQ010000064.1:0-2223 GCF_036701335.1 Microcoleus sp. Pol12B5
AAACTTATATTTAATCAAGCTTTCAGATATCGTGAGCTCCTGTTCTTAGTTTGCGATCGATTATTCAGCAAACCCTAGTTATAGATGCCCGCAATCAGGTTGAAACGTAAACCAAATCTGCGTCGGCGATTTCGGTAACGTTCCGACAGAATCCGAAAAATTTTCAGCCTCCTATTAACGTGTTCAATAATAATACGTTCGCTTGCCAGAGTACGGTTTTCCTGCCGTTGAACCTGAGATAAATTATAGCTTTTGGGCTTTTTAGTAGGTATCTGACTATTGGCATGAAGTTTGGCAATTCCTTGATAACCCTTGTCACCTAAAAGCTTAATTGTATTGGCTAGCCTAACTTTACTGCTCTTGAATAGGCGAAAGTCATGCCTTCTGCCTTTACCATGAGCTATGCAGATAATTGCTCCCGTCTTTTGATTAACCACTAATTGCGACTTCAAGGTATGATACTTTTTTTTACCGGAAAACACTTGTCGTTGTTTTTTTTTGGACGCTCGACTGGACTTTCGGTCACATCGACCACAACCACTTCTAAAACTGAGTCCGGTTGCAGCAGTGCTTTTTTTCCGGGTAAGCTAAACCGACCTGAACGAATCAATGTGTCTTCTACGTGTCTCACGATCCGGAATGCAGTCGATTCATTGATGTTCCAGCTTTGAGCAATGTGAAAGTAGGTACGGTACTCTCGCCAATACTGTAATGCCAGTAGTACCTGATCTTCTAAGCTCAGTTTAGGCGGACGACCGGGTTTCCGTTTCTTGCGTTTCTGTTGTTCTAGAACTGACACCATTTCTGCAAAAGTTGTAGACCCAACGCCACAGAATCTCTTGAAGGCTTCTGGCTTTAAGCTTTGCACTTGTTCGTAAGTCATCAGTTTTTCCTCTCGATCACCTCACTATTGCCCTTATTGGGGACTTTTGCAAGAGGTCTTTTGTAGAAAAAGAAATCGCTTTTACTCCCACAGGAAGTTCTACTCACACGAAGTTCTACCCAGGAAAAAGAAGGAAAAGCCTCCGCACAAGCAGACTAATGTTACTTAATTGGCACAGAATCGGGAGGCATGGCAGACCTCTCGATCGAAGTTGTATTTACTAGCAGCAACGAAAGCAAGTTGCATCGTTACCAAGCCTTGGCATTCCCCGAAGTTTGGTTTTGGCAGGAGGGAGTATTTAGCCTGTATCATTTGCGATCGCACGGATATGAAAAAATTGACCAAAGCGAAATATTGCCTGATTTAGATATTAATTTATTGTCTCGCTGTCTGCTGATTGCTTCAAGGGTGGAAGCGGTTAAAGAATGGAGGCGAGGCAGTTCGGGAGATTAGATGAAAAGTGTTTTGTGAGTGCGACATCGCCCGCAGTCCGAGTTACAAATTGCAATACTGGCGATCGCGATCGGGTGGTTAATAAGTGCGTGCGATCGCTGGCATAATCCCCGAAACGCCAGAGATATGTTATTTAAGGTAGATACCGACATCAGATTTTAGCAACTTTTCTAGGAGGTTATTGCCCTATGTCCTCTCAACAACCAAACCCTACGACCACTTCTGACTGGCGCTTACACTTTGGCAGCCTTTCACAAGAAGCGAAGCATACAGTTAAGGTGCTGTTGTTAACAGCACGAAAGTCTGGATTTTATAAATTAGAAGAAATACTGTCAAATTTGACCGATCTGAATCTGGAAAAAAATCAAATATCAGACCTAACACCCTTGCAATCTCTGACCAATTTGACTAATCTGAATCTGGGCAACAATCAAATATCAGACCTAACACCCCTGCAATCTCTGACCAATTTGATAGAGCTGAATCTGGAAAAAAATCAAATATCAGACCTGACACCCCTGCACTCTCTAACCAGTTTGAAATATCTGAACTTGTTCCACAATCAAATATCAGACCTAACACCCCTGAAATCTCTGACCTGTTTGACTAATCTGAATCTGTCCCACAATCAAATATCAGACCTAACACCCCTGAAATCTCTGACCTGTTTGATTAATCTGAATCTGTCTAACAATCAAATATCAGACCTAACGCCACTGAAATCTCTGACGATTTTGACATATCTGAATCTGGACAACAATCAAATATCAAACTTAACACCGCTGAAGTCTCTGGTCACAAATTTGACATATCTGAATCTGGTAAACAATCAAATATCAGACCTCAAACCCCTGCAATCTCTAACCAGTTTGAATAATCTGAATCTG
>NZ_JAUBQQ010000064.1:2323-35683 GCF_036701335.1 Microcoleus sp. Pol12B5
ATCTGAATCTGGTAAACAATCAAATATCAGACCTCAAACCCCTGCAATCTCTAACCAGTTTGAATAATCTGAATCTGTCCCACAATCAAATATCAGACCTCACACTCCTACAATCTCTGACCAATTTGATAGAGCTGAATCTGGACAACAATCAAATATCAGACCTCACCCCCCTGCACTCTCTGATCGATTTGAAAAAGCTGTCTCTGCCTAACAATCTTTTATCAGACTTAACACCACTCCAATATCTGTGGAAAGCTATTGCCAATTCCACAGAGCGAGTCGATCGCACTCGTGCCGCAGCCGCGATCGAATTTGCCTACACAGCTCTCGGCAAGACTTGCCCGAAAATTATTTTTTGTTCGAGTCCCCACTCTGCCATCACACAGTTAAAAAAATTGAAATCTCCCACTAATAAAAATGATTTTTTTCAGCGTATTTACAAACAGCTAGAACCAGCCTGCCTGCCATTTAGGTATATATTTTTTTTGTGCGTGTATTATTTCGCACTAACAAGTGAGCAACCACCGCCAAAAACAGCTTTTTTCCAGCTTATTTACGAACAGCTAGAATCAGCATATAAGCCTTTTAACTTAATAAGATATAGTAGTTCGTATTTGCCACAATTAATAGAATGGGAGCGGCAGGTCACACAAGAATTGCAACGGGATTTTTGGGAATATTGTAGAGACAACTCAACGTCGATCGTTAATCGGGCATCCCTGTGGGATAAAATCTGTGTGGCTGACTTCTGTGTCTCTGTACTTAGAATTGTTCTCAACCCAGATGCACAAAAATCTTTTGAATGCTTGAAGCAGCTTTTAGTTGAATGTGGCTGGATTTTTGCGTTTGATAAGGTTTGCTATGTGTGCGATCGCCCTTTAAAACTCTCCCTCGACAGCGAACATCGGCCACACGCAGAAGGAGAAAGCGCGATCGAATTTAGCGACGGCTACAAACTCTACTCCTACCACGGCGTCACCTTGCCCGAAAAATACGGACAAATCCACCCCAATCAGTGGGAATCTACCTGGAGTTTAGAAGAAGAAAATGCCGAATTAAGGCGAGTGTTAATTCAGGGAATTGGTTAAGCCAGAATTTGCCAAGAATTGCAAGCCACAGAATTATATTGCTGGCAAGAATACACCCTGCTAAGAATTGATGCTGATATTGATGGCTTCGATCCTGCTAATTTCGATCCTGATGATGATGTTCCTGAAAAAGAGGCAATCTATTTGTTAAAAATGACTTGCCAGAGTACCGGATTCATTCATGCTTTGCTGTTTCCGCCTGAGATGTAATCTGCAAGGGGAGCGATTCGCTGGGTGAATTAGGATATCGATTATGAGGATTTTTGGGTTCCAACTTGAAATTTAGGGCAAGTTAGAAACCTAGTTGATAAGAGCCGGCAGTAGAAACCTATCCTACACCAACTTTCGTCCAAGTGCGCGGACTGAAGACTAACCTTTATATTCTTGCATTTGCTGGCGAATGGCTGCCTCAATCTTAGTATCAAAATCCGAATGTCCACTTTTTTTATAATTGAATTAAACCGCTTTTTTTGCCTGTCTAAGTAGGCTTGTAGTGCAACTTTATTCCCGCAATTTTTAAGAAACTAACGCTTCAATTCTCCATCTGACATTGCAGTATAATCTACTTGGCTCATTAAACTACCTCCCCATTTGGAGCAATTTCAATCTCAATTTCCTCGTTATATCCAGCCAACACGAACAACTTTTTGCTTCTCTCGTCAACACAGACGAGGTTAATAGGTTGCAATGCCAAATATGTCAAGTAATAAGTGATTCCATAAATTAACCACAATATTTGTAGTGGCGGGTTTCACCAACAATCTTTCATTCACATCGACAATATCTATAAACCCGCCCTCACCCAGGCGACTTTCACGATCCAAGATAACGCCTGTCACTACAGCAAAGAGTTATGGAATGTGGTTTGTGGATCTTGACTACCGTGTATTACCAATGTAGTATTGAGTTACAGTAGAAAAGCTCGATCGATCGACACCAGTAAACAAAATTTAGAAAAAACCTATGCAACCCATCCGACAAGGCGACGTGATTCTCACCCCTGTACTGAAAATCGAAGGAGAAAAAAAACCTCACCTCACTCTCGCCGAAGGTGAAGTCACCGGACATTCTCACCAGATTATTGAGGGGCAAGCTGAACTTTACGAAAAAGACGGTACTCTGTACTTGCGGGTGCTTTCACCGACAGCTTTATTGAGTCACGAAGAACACCATGCGATCGCAATTCCCGAAGGTAATTGGATGGTGCGAATTCAGCGGGAATATGAGCCACAAGGTTGGAAGTATGTCACAGACTAAGGTTAAAAAACTGACGCCAGAACAAGCAGCTTTGATTCCAGTTTATCGGGAAAAGTGGAGAGCGAGATCGCTTTCCACTGGCCCGATAAATCGATCGCAAGCTGCGGAAACAGTTAAATCGGCTTACAGTGCGATCGGCCTCAAAGCACCGGAAATCATTTTTGTCGATCGCCCCTACGAAGCTGCGGATCTAATCGTCAGTCGATTTAACAATCCCAGGAGCCAACTGCGGAGCCAATTCGAGACAAAACTTCGCAGCCCGCTAGAAAAACAACTGCGGGGTTATTTGGGAAGCCAACTAGAAACCGAACTGCAAAACCAACTGCCAACTCAACTGGAACAACGACTTTATAGTCAACTGAAAACGCAATTGTGGGAGCCGGAGCGAAATTATTTAGCTGGCGAAATATCAAGCCAATTGCCACTGCAACAGGTGATCGATGAGCGGAGTGGAGAAATCCGGCCAACATTAGGAAAACACCTCAGTAATTGCATTCAACCAGAGTTGTGGGCTGCTTATGGGAGTTTGTTGGATTTCTGCATTTCCGTTCTAAATTTACATCATTCCTACGCCAAAAATTGGATTGTTTTTCAATCGATTGTCCGGGATTGCGGCTGGATTTATCCCTATGACAAAGTTTGCATTGTCTGCTCCAAGCCGATCGCACTTTCTGCAGATAGCAACTACCGCTTGCACGCCGAAGGAACACCAGCGGTACAATTTGCCGACGGTGTTTCGATTTACGCCTATCACGGCGTGATTTTGCCCGAATGGTACGGTAGGCTGCACCCGCACCAGTGGCAGTCTAAGTGGGTGTTGAAGGAACAGAATGCAGAAGTTAGGCGCGCGTTAATTCAGGGAATTACTTACGATCGCATTTGTCAAGAATTAGCGGTGACAAAATTAGATAGTTGGCAGGAATATACTCTTTTAAGCATCGAGTTTGACGATGATTTTGATAACGCGGGTAATCCAAAGCCTGTTTATTTGTTAAAAATGACTTGTCCGAGCACGGGATTTATTCACGCTTTGCGAGTGTCGCCTGATCTAGAATCAGCTCAAGAAGCAATTCGCTGGGTAAATTGGGGAATCGATCCAGAGGAGTTTAGCGTACAAACATAAAAAACTGACATTTTACCAAACTTGAATCAAAATTGACTATGCCAGAACAACAAGCAAACCAACCAATTAATCTCAGTAGCTTTGCGGACTGGTGCAAGCACAAAAATCGTCTGACAAGAGAGGCAAGGCATACAGTTGAGATGCTGTTAGAAATTGCTGGCACTTCTGACTGCGATGAAGCCCAGAAGGTACTTTTAAACCTCACTGAACTCCATCTCAACGAGAATCAAATTACCAATATAAATCCGCTGTCGGGACTCACCAACCTGACCGAACTGTTTTTGGGCCACAATCAAATTACCGATATAAATCCGCTGTCGGGACTCACCAACCTGACCGAACTGAGTCTGGAATACAATGAAATTACCGACATCACTGGGCTGTCGGAACTCACCAACCTGACATCGCTGGGTCTTGGCGACAATCAAATTACCGATATCACCTCGCTGTCGGCACTCACCAACCTGACAAAACTGCGGCTCTACATCAATCAAATTACCGATATCACCTCGCTGTCGGCACTCACCAACCTGACCGAACTTTATCTCAACAACAATCAAATTACCGATATCACCTCGCTGTCGGCACTCACCAACCTGACCGAACTGTCTCTCGGCAACAATCAAATTACCGATATAACTGGGCTATCGGCACTCACCAATCTGACAAAACTGCGGCTCTACATCAATCAAATTACCGATATCACCTCGCTGTCGGGACTCACCAACCTGACCGAACTGAATCTGGACTCGAATCAAATTACCGACATCACTGGGCTGTCGGGACTCACCAACCTCACCGAACTTTATCTCAACAACAATCAAATTACCGATATCACCTCGCTGTCGGCACTCACCAACCTGACCGAACTGAATCTGGGCTCCAATCAAATTACCGATATCACCTCGCTATCGGCACTCACCAACCTGACATCGCTGGGTCTTGGCCAAAATCAAATTACCGATATCACCTCGCTATCGGCACTCACCAACCTGACCGAACTGAATCTGGGCTCCAATCAAATTACCGATATCACCTCGCTGTCGGCACTCACCAACCTGACCGACCTGGATGTGGACTCTAATCAAATTACCAATATCACCTCGCTGTCGGCACTCACCAACCTAACCAAATTGCATTTTAACTTCAATCAAATTACCGATATCACCTCAGTGTCGGCACTCACCAACCTGACCGAATTGAGTCTCTACAACAATCGAATTACCGATATCCCTGAACTGTCGGCACTCACCAACCTGGCCGACCTGGATCTGGACTCGAATCAAATTACCCATATAACTGGGCTGTCGGGACTCACCAACCTGACCGAACTGAATCTTAACTTCAATCAAATAACCGATATCACTGGGCTGGCGGCACTCACCAACCTGACATCGCTGCGTCTTGGTGACTATCAAATTACCTACTTCAATCTGTCGAGCGAACTTAGACAGAAGTACCTGACGCTCTCTACCACGCCAATTGATGCTCAAAAAGCTACAGAAACGGTGAAAAAAATCTATGCAGCTATTGGTCGAGAAGCACCCCAAGTTATTGTTTGCAGCAGTCCACAGGTAGCTTCTAGAAAACTACCCAAACAACTCAAAATCTCCTGGATATCGCAACTTCAAAAATGGGATATAGGGGTTGAGAATTTAGTAAGGAGAAACAGATTGTTGGATGAGTTTTTTCAATGGGTGGACGTAGGATGTTCGGGTCAGGTGTGGCGGGATGCTCTGGGGCATGAAATAATACTAGAGCAGTCAGCCGATGACATACTCGACTCAGAATTTCACGACTTGGTAGAAAATTACCGAGAATCGCTGGGAGGTGATATCATGGCCGAGCCTTACTATGTAAGCCCACTAACCCCTACGGATATAGTGGAGGAAATCCATTGGACTGAATTTTTGATAGCGAAATTTGGTGTTACTCTCGACCAAAAAGCACAAGAACTATTTCGCTGCAAGCAACAGTTGTTCGAGGATTGCGGTTGGATATTCCCGTTTGAAAAAGTTTGCCTAGTTTGCGATCGCCCCCTGCACATCCGCTTTGACGCTGAAAATCGGCTACACGCTGAAGGAGAACCGGCCATCGCATTTGCGGACGGCTACAGTTTATACTTTCACCACGGCGTTAAGTTACCCCAAAAATACGGAAAAGTACACTCGGATTTGTGGCAAGCAGAATGGCTTTTATCCGAATCAAATGCCGAACTGCGTCGAGTATTAATTGAGACAATTGGTTACGATCACATTTGCCAACAATTGCAAGCAGTAGAATTAGATGGTTGGCAAGAATACACCCTATTAAAAATTGATAACGCCGATGTCGAGCCGATTTATTTGTTAAAAATGACCTGTCCGAGTACGGGATTTATTCATGCGTTGCGAGTGCCGCCTGATATAGAATCAGCTAAAGAAGCAATTCGCTGGGTAAATTGGGATATTGACCCAGAGGAGTTTTCCGCACAAACCTGAGTAATACAAATTTAAAAAAGTCTTGCTACAATCATCACTCTTATACCAATTGTTAAAAGTCACAGAACCCCGCGCCGGACTTAGGCTCAGCCGTTTCCCTAGCCGAGCATCTGTAGTTCACTCAACTGAAAACCTTTATATTGACAACAGCCTTAACCCATGAAACACCCATAAACGTTCCTGCAGTGTGCCAGTTCCCAGGGTGGAATGCACCAACCACCGATCGCCCAAAAACTTTTAATAACATGAAGAAGAAGCCCACCCTCGAATCGAAGGTGGGCTCAGTTCATGCCAGCTTACCGACAGCTAGGCAATCGGGTCTCTTCGCTGGTAGACGTAAAATATCGGAAAAAGATCCGAACGTCCGAAAAAACTTCTCGTCCACCATTAAGCTTCAGTTTACCCAACCGGATCGGGAAAATTGCGCCCGCAGCGATGTGCCCTGGACATCGGGGAACACTGAGGCTTAAACTTTTCAATAGACTTCTGCAAAAAAGTTCGTCTTAGGCCGGCAGGATGCCCAACTCCTACTCCGCATAAGAATTAAATTTTTCCAGAAGTCTCATAATTCTCCTCTTTAACTGGGATTTCCCAACCGATTACGCATCGTGATCGTGTGCAAAACGACGGAACAGGAAATCTAGGGCGTAGTTCCGCAAATTGTAGTATTCCGGATCTTCCATCATTTGAACCCGATCGCGCGGACGCGGAAAAGGAATCTCCAAAACTTCGCCAATTGTCGCCGACGGGCCGTTAGTCATCATCACCAGTCGATCGGCCAAAAACAGCGCTTCATCAATATCGTGAGTAATCATCAACACCGTACAGCGGTGATCGTTCCAGATTTTCAGCAACTCTTCTTGCAATTCCTCCTTAGTAATTGCGTCCAGAGCACCAAAAGGTTCGTCTAAAATTAGCACTTTTGGGCGAATTGCCAAAGCGCGGGCAATCGAAACCCGCTGCTTCATCCCCCCCGAAATTTGTGGCGGTCTTTTCTCAGCAGCTTCTGTCAATCCCACCATCGCCAAATGCTCTTTGACGATCGCATTTTTTTCCACCTTCGACTTCTCAGGAAATACAGCATTAACCGCCAGATAAACATTTTCAAACACCGTGCGCCAAGGTAGTAAAGCATAACCCTGGAACACCACCATGCGATCGGGGCCCGGCTTCGTAATCCGCTCTCCGTTAATCGACACGGTGCCCTGGCTGGGATGGCTAAAACCCGACACCATATTTAACAGTGTTGATTTGCCACAGCCCGAGTGTCCAATCAGAGTAATAAACTCTCCCTCAGCTACATTCAGATTGACGTTTTCTAAAGCCCTGTAACCGTTTGGGTATACTTTATAAACATTGTCCATCACCAAAAAAGGTTGGCGGCGGCCTTTTCCCGGCTGGATTTGAGTTTTGGTGTTCGTCTGGTTTTTAGTGGTGTTGAGCATGGGTTTAGGAAATTGTGATTGGGTGATGTGCGAGGAAAGAAGGAAGAGGCGAGAGGGAAGAAGGAAGAGGGAATTACTAACTAGCAGTTAACAATTAACAACTAACAACTAACAATTAGCAATTACCCTGTTTTGATCTAACTAAAAACCGCTCTAAGCAGCTCGGCGGCCGGAATCGAGTACAACTTCCGCCATCGTGAAATCGCGTTTAATCGCCAGATTGTTGAGATAGCCGATCGGATCGTCAGCATTAAACACCGAGCCGTCAAATAAGCTGAGAGAACCGCGAGTGTAAGTAATATCAGCCATCCCCAGCTCTCGCGCCGCCGTGCTGAACGCACCGACTCGCACCACCCGCTCCAGAATTTCCACCCAGTTGCGCGGGAACACAGTATCGCCCCAGCGCGCCATCTGCACCATGTGCCAGAGTTGTTCGGTGCGGCTTGGGCGATTCACCCCATCTCCAGAAAACAAGTGGTGGGCGTATTCCCGCATCGGAGTATCGAGGTTGCAAGCAACAGAGCTTGGGTCGCCTAGTTGGATGTAACTCTTATCAGTAGCGACGTACTCCCTTCCCGCGACAATTTCCGAAACCTCGGCAGCGTGATTTGGATCGGCGCAGTAGTGACAAGCTTCGAGCAAAGCTTTGACTAGAGCAATGTGAGTGTTGGGATAAGCATTTGCCCAGTCTTCCCGAACTCCGAGAATTTTGCCGGGGTGTCCTGGCCACAGTTCCAAATCTGTAGCCACTGTAAAGCCGACTCCTTCCATCGATGCCCGCAAGTTCCAAGGTTCGCCGACGCAGAAACCGTCAATAGTGCCGCCCTGCAAGTCAACGATCATTTGAGCTGGTGGGATATTTTTCAGCAACACATCGCGATCCGGGTCAATGCCACCGGAAGCCAGCCAGTAACGCAGCAACAGGTTGTGCATCGAAGAAGGGTGAACGATGCCCATACGGTGGGTTTGCGCGGGCGTTCTCTGGAGCATTTTTTTAAAGTCTGCCAGAGTGTAGATCCCTTGGTCGTAAAAGCGCCTCGCGAGGGTAATTCCGTTACCATTGCGGCTCATGGTGAGGGCTGTAACCGTCGGAATCGGCTGCTCTTGGTGGCCCCCCAAGCTCAACCACATCGCCATCCCAGAGGGCATTTGGGCTGCGTCTAAGTAACCTGCGGCGATGCCGTCTACGATGCCACGCCAGCTTGTTTCCCGCACGAGGTGGACTTCATCGAGGCCGTGCTTGGCAAAAAAGCCTTTTTCTTTGGCGACAGCGAGGGGAGCACAGGCTGCCAGCGGAATAAAGCCGAGTTCGAGGTTGACTTTTTCTAGGCCGTGGCGGGCGATCGCAGGTACTTTCCGCGCCCGCAGTTTTTTGACGCGCTTCTGCTGGTTGAGGAAGTAAATCATTTCGCTACGTAGAGCGTAGTAGCTGGGGTGTGAGACGACTTCCATCCGTTTGCGGGGGCGGGGGATGTCTACTTCGAGAATGCCGCCAATCTTCGATTCTGGGCCGTTGGTGAGCATGACGATGCGATCGCTCAGCAACACCGCCTCATCCACATCGTGCGTTACCATCAGGGCGCTGATTTCGTACTCTTGGCAAATTTCCATCAACTTTTCTTGCAAGTTGCCGCGAGTCAAAGCATCCAAAGCGCCGAAGGGTTCGTCTAAGAGTAACAGTTTGGGGCGCAGGGCCAGAGCACGGGCGATCGCCACCCGCTGTTTTTGTCCGCCCGACAGCAGTGCGGGTTGCTTCTCGGCGTGGGGCGTCAAGCCCACCATATCGATGTGTTTTTGAATGATTTCGAGGCGTTCGGCTTTGGGTAAGCCGCTCATTACCGAGTCTACGGCTAGGGTAATATTTTCTCTGACCGTCCGCCAAGGTAGCAGCGAATAGTTTTGGAATACTACCATGCGATCGGGGCCTGGCTGGGTGATTCTTTGTCCGTCGATCGTCACCAATCCTTCTGTGGGTAGATCCAAACCTGCCACCATATTTAGTAGCGTAGATTTACCGCAGCCGGAGTGTCCGATTAAGGAGATAAATTCTCCTTTTTTAATTTCTAAGTCGATGCCTTTGAGGGCTATGTATGTGCCGCCGTCTGTTAAATTAAATACTTTTCCGACTTGTTCTACTGCAATCAAAACAGACATGATTTTCTTGCCTTTTTTGTAAGTTTGTTATTTGACTGTTGACTGTTGACTGTTGACTGTTGACTGTTCGCTGTTGATATATAACAGCTAATAGTTAATATATGACTGGAGACAGCAACCTGTTTCTTAAATCAACCAAAAAACTTTTTTTAATCCATTAACAACAGTTAAAAAAAAAGGTTTCTCAGCCAGGGAGTTCGTAATTGCTGTAACCGTGAACCGTCAACAGTCAACTGTGAACAGTCAACTGTGAACAGTCAACATATCTAATTAGCTACTTTCCTTGAGAAGGAGCAATCTTTTGCTGCAACCAAGCCATCATGCGATCGAGCAATAAACCAACAGCCCCAATGTAGAACACCGCTAACAGAATTTCGCTGATGTAGTTTTGCTGGTAAGCATTCCAAATAAAGAAGCCGATACCCGTAATCCCAGACATCACGATTTCCGCAGCAATAATCGCCAGCCAAGCCAAACCGATCGCAATTCTCAATCCTGTGAAGATATAAGGAAGCGCCGACGGAAACAAAATATTCATGTAATATTCCTGACGAGAAAGTTGCAGCACTTTCGCCACGTTGTTGTAATCGTCGGGAATTTGGCGAACACCTTCAGCCGTGTTGATTAAAATCGGCCAAACTGAAGTGATAAAAATCACGAACAAAGCAGCAGGTTCGTTTTGTTGCAGTGCAGCCAGGGCAATGGGCACCCAAGCCAAAGGCGCCACCATCCGCAAAAACTGAAAAAGTGGATCTAAAGCGCGGTTTAGAAAAGGATTTGTACCTACCAAAACACCCGTACCAATTCCCACAACGGCCGCGAGAGTGTAGCCTTTTGCCACCCGTTCCAAACTCGCCAAAGTCTGCCAAAATAATCCAATTCCGTAGGTTTTGGAGTTCATGAAAGGATACAGCAACAAAATCCGCGTCCGTTCGTCAGTCCAAATGCTGATCGGCCCCGGCAGTTTGATCAGTCCCGTACTTGACAAGAATTGCCAAACCAACAGAAAGCCCAAAACTCCTAAAATTGGCGGCAAGATATTTGGGGAATTCTTCTTCCAAAATTCGCCAAATGCTCCTTGTGCATTGCCGCCTCTCCGACTTGTACTTACAGCCATGCTGCTAATCTCCTATGTCTGGTGCTGTGTATTTTCGAGACTAAACTTTGAGAGTAAATTATGGGAAGCTAAGACCCCATCACACTTTTTTAATTGCCAAACTCTTGAGATAAGCTTCTGGATTTTCCGGGTTGAATTCTGTGCCGTCAAAGAACTTCTCAACACCCCGAGACGTACTTTTCGGAATGTCAGCATCAGCAACTCCGGCTAATTTTGCTGCGGCTTTCCACAAATCTTCTCGGTTGACTTTATCGATGATTGTCTTAGAATCGGCCAAGGTGTTAGTTGGCAAGAAACCCCAGCGCACGCTTTCGGTTAAGAACCACAAATCGTGACTCTTGTAGGGATAAGAAACGTTGCCGAGGTCGTCTTTCCAGTACAGCGGACTCATCTTGAAATCGTCGATCGCTGGTTGGCCGTCACCCATGAGGTACTTGCCTTGGTAGGGAGGTGTCAAAACTGCCGGAGCTACGTCAAAGTAGTTTCTGCCAGAAGTAATGGCTACTAATTCTGGGCGATTTTCTGGTTTGTCGCACCACTGCTGCGCTTCGATCAGTCCTGCTAGCAGGGCTTCTGTGGCCTTGGGGTGTTTGTCTACCCAGTCGCCACGAATAGCGAGATATTCCTCTGGGTGATCTTTCCAGATTTGGCCAGTCAGGGCCGACATGAAGCCGATGTCCTCTGTGACGATCCGCAGGGGCCAGGGGTCGCCGGTACTGAAACCGTCCATGCTGCCGGTTTTCATGTTGGCTACGGTTTGCGCTGACGGTACTGTTAGCAACTCGGCTTCTGTGTCGGGATCGATGCCGTTAGCTGCTAGCCAGTAGCGAATCCAAAAGTCTTGATTGGCTTTGGGGAAGGTGTAGGCTGCTTTGAAGGGCGTGCCTGCTTTTTTGAGGCCTTTCATGTAGTCTTGGGCCGCTTGGTCTAGTTTGAGCCCGATGCCTTTGCCTTTGTGTTTTCCGGCGATCGCAATTCCATTTCCTTGAGTGTTCAACTGGGCTAGAACATACATGGGGATTTGGACGCTGTTTTTGGTAATCAACCCTTTACTAATTTGATAAGGCATGGGCATTTGCCACTGGCCACCGTCAATGCCGCCGCCTGCCGATCCAATTTCTAGGTTATCTCTGGCAGAACCCCAGTTGGCTTGCTTAGCAACTGTTACCTCAGTCATGCCGTATTTGGCAAAAAAGCCTTTTTCTTGGGCAATGATTAAAGGTGCTGCTTCGACGATCGGGATGTATCCCAATGTGATTTTAGTGCTTTCAATTCCTTCGACTCTTTTCTCGTTGGCAACAGCCATTACTGAGGTAGCTGCGGGTATCGCGCCGTCAGCACCAGCAGTGGCACCGGGTTCTGGAGGATTTCCCAAACAGCCTTTGAGCAGTATTGAACTGACAGCAGATGCACCTGCTGTAACGATAAATTTACGCCGAGAAAATTGCTCTGAAAATTTTGTCATAGTCTAGCCTCGCTGCAATTCATAATCTTCTGTAACGACATCACTGAAGTTTATCAATGCGCTTTTTTTCTGTTCGTTAATGGAATTTAGCGAACTGTTTTGGGCGCTGGTTCGCAGGAGGGATCAAAAGATTTATAGCTAGCATAAGTCTTTAAACTATCCCTGCTGATTTTACACTTTTGATTAACTCAATATCTCGACGATCGGCCGAGCGGTGCGATCTCCCAAAAAGCGAGCCGCACATTTTCTTGGCTTGATAATTAACTCTACCGTACTATTGCAGAAATTCTAAAACAATTATTAAATTTGATTGATAAGTAAATCTTTTAGGATCACGCTATCGATAACGAACCGTTGGAAAGGGCGAGCTGGTTGGCTTATCAAAACTGCTTCAAACTAAGACTTGCTGGGTAAGGGTTGTAACGAAGGCCGATCGGGCAGCCTTCAACTCTATTGTCAATAAGTTGCCAACATCGCAGCTACCGCACATTTACTTTGTTAATATATGTCTATTTTTCTTCAGAGCTATTGTAGTCTTTTATACAGAAAAAATTAACATTGTACGATTAGCCTATTTTCAAAGGGTTAACTGGTTTTCAGTGGTGGACTAAAATTGGCGCTTAATCGTAAGTAATTTACCGGATATGATATGACGTGGGCTTTCAGTTGCGATTTCTGTAAAACAGAGAAACCGGGTTTCTTGAAGAAACCCGGTTTCTAAGCACCCGAAATTACTAATCGGTCGCAGTACCTACAAGTTCGATTAGTTCGGTGGATCAAAGCGGTTGACGGAGAGAGCAACACCGATCATTGGCAGAGCGACACCGAAGCAAATCAGCCACTGATCCAGATTCATCGGAGCCGTCTCAAATATGCGATTGACAAAGGGAGAGTTAGCAAAGATAATCTGCAAAATTATCGCCAGGACAATTCCCACACCGAGGGCGGGGGCGCCACTAACTTCTTCCTTAGAACCGCTAAATTTAGCAATCAAAGAAGGCAACAACTGGCTGAGACTCAACAGGTAAAAAATTCTCCCCATTACCAAAGCTTGAATCGCCATCGTGCGGGCCAGTTCCAAGGTTCCCCAAGGAGCTTGGCGTACCCATTCAAACATTCCGAAAATCAGAGTCCAGTTGTAAAGAGAAATAGCGATGATCCGCTTGATCCGATTTTGAGTCAGGAAAGGTTCGTTTACCGGTCGGGGCTGCTGTTTCATGACTCCCGCTGACTTGGGCTCGAAAGCCAGAGGCACTGTCATGGTGATCGAGTTGAGCATATTCAGCCAGAGAATTTGTAGCGACAAAATCGGCAATTCTCGACCTAGGAGGGTGCTGAGCAAAATTGTCATTGATTCTCCGCCGTTGACTGGGAGAATGAAGCTGATTGCTTTGAGCAGATTTTTGTAAACCGATCGCCCTTCTTCGACAGCAGATTCGATCGACGCAAAGTTATCATCGGTAAGAATCATGTCGGCGGCTTCCTTAGAAACCTCAGTACCGCTGCCCATCGCAATACCGATATCTGCTTGTTTGAGGGCCGGCGCGTCGTTAACGCCGTCTCCCGTCATCGCCACGATTTCGCCTTGATTTTGCAAAGCTTCTACGAGGCGGAGTTTTTGTTCTGGGGCGACGCGGGCAAAAACTGAGCCGGCTTCTACGGCTTCGCCGAGTTCCTGCTTGCTCATTGCGGCGAGTTGAGCGCCGGTGTAGGCTACAAGTTCTCTGTGGTGTTTAGTTTTGCGGAATCCCATGCGGCGGGCGATCGCCTTGGCTGTAGCGATGTGGTCGCCGGTAATCATTTTGACTTGGATGCCGGCGGTTTGACAAGCTTGGACGGCTGCGATCGCTTCTGCGCGCGGCGGGTCAATCATGCCTTGGAGTCCCAAGAAAACCAGCCCTGACTCCAAATCCGAGTGATCGACGGAATTTTGGCTTTCGGGTACTGGCTTTTTCGCTAAAGCCAAGACGCGCAAGCCTTGCTTTGCCATTTCATCGACTTGGTGGTGGATTTGTTCGCGATCGACTTCTACCGGATTTCCTTGGGTATCGAGACTGGAACCGCAGCGGCCGAGAATTGATTCTACGGAACCTTTGACGTACAAAATTTTGCCAGTGGGAGTTCGGTGCAGCGTCGCCATGTATTGAAACTGAGATTCAAAGGGAATTGAATCCAACCGCTGCATTGACTTGGACAAAATTTGCTGGCTCAAATCAGCTTTTTTGCCTGCAGCAATTAACGCTCCCTCTGTCGGATCTCCGACGACTATCCAATTATCGTCTTTGAATTCCAGATGAGAGTCGTTGCAAAGGAGTCCAGCTTGTAAACATTCTTGCAAAGTTGGAGCTTGGCTGACAGTAATTGGCAGTTGGTTGAGTTGAATTTCACCTTCGGGGCTGTATCCCGTACCCGTAACCGAGTAGGATTCGCCGCCAGAATAGATTTCTTGCACCGTCATTTGGTTTTCCGTCAAGGTTCCGGTTTTGTCGGAACAGATGACTGTAGCGCCGCCGAGGGTTTCCACTGCGGGCAATTTGCGGACGATCGCGTGGCGATTTGCCATCCGGGAAACGCCTACGGCTAGGGTGACGGTAATGACGGCGGGTAAGCCTTCGGGAATTGCGCCGACAATCAGCGCGACAGCGGGTTCGACTGCTTCTTTAAAGGCTGAAACTCCCTCTGGGACAGGTCTGCCCAATCTGACGGCGAAGGTCAAGGTTGCCATTCCCAACACGAATAACAGCCAGTTTTGACTGAATTGGTTGAATTTGCGGGTTAAGGGGGTGGTGAGGTCGATGTGCCGATCTAATAGTTGGGAGATTTTGCCGGTTTCGGTTTTATTGGCGATCGCAATTACGATGCCGCTAGCTTGGCCAAATGTGACAAAACTGCCGGCATAGGCCATGTTATCCCGTTCTGCTAGTGGCGTTTCTTTTGGCAGAACTATGTCTCCAGACGGTCCTAATTCTTTTTCGACAGCAACTGATTCCCCGGTGAGTCCCGATTCGTCGATTTGCAAGTCGCGGACTTTCACTAAGCGCAAGTCTGCCGGTACTTTGTCGCCGGAAGTCAGGGTTACTAAGTCGCCGACAACGAGTTCTTTGGAGGGAATTTTTAATTTTTTGCCGCCCCGAATAACTGTGGCTTCAGTGGTGACAGCTTGGGCTAGGGCTTCAATTTTTTTCTCTGCTCCAGCTTCTTGGATGAAACTAATAGTAGCGTTGGTGGTGGTTACGCCCCAAATTACACTAGCGTTTAGCCATTCTCCGATCACTGCTTTGATTAAACCTGCACTCAACAAGATGATCAGGAGGGGTTGATTAAATTGCAGGAGAAATTTTAACCAGGCTGGTTTCCCTGCTTTAACGGTTAGTTCGTTGGACCCGAATTTCTGTTGGCGATGGTTGGCTTCTGTTGGTTCTAAACCGCTTTCCAGGTTGGTTTCTAAGATTGTTGCAACCTTGGATATTTCTAGGTAGTGCCAATATTGCTCTGCTACGTCTACATCGTTGGCGGATCTTGATGGCATGATTCTTCCTGAATATTTGGGGTGTGTGAGGAGCTTCGATCGCTCCTTAATAGGCACGCTCAATACAACTCAGCGCTCGTTGGAGCGTGAATATATTGAGCGGCTTAATTTTTGGTTGATTACTTTAACGGGCTGTGACTTACATCTATAATACAACGGATGTGGCCGTTTGTGGCAAGATATTTGGGGGATTTTTTCCGGCGCTAAATCTTGTTTGGGACTTGGTGGCTAAGGTGGGGAAAAGTCGATCGAATCCCTTGACATTTTGCAAATTTTAGGTGTGGTTGAAGACAGAGGGAAGAAGGCAGAAGGCAAAAGAAAAATGCTGCCATTCCCCCACTCTCTCCTCCTCCTCCGCTGCCCCACGGACGATCGCATAAATGTTACAACCTAGTTAAGCGACCATATTCTGAACTTATGGAAATAGTAGTGACGCTGGTGCTGGGTTCGGTGCTGTTAGTCTGGGGAATGCGCTTCGGGCGGGTGTTAGTTCGATCGTCCGTTACTGTTTAGGATTTGTTTAAGGGCAGAAATTCGATCGCCCTGGCTTTGGCGATGCGCTCGCCTGCGAACACTTTGACTTGGGTGCCGACTGTTTGACAAGCTGGGAGGGCAGGGAGCTCAATTCATGACTCAATGCTATCAATTGCTCGTCTGCTATCCCAAAAAACTGAGCGCCATTTAGACAATTGAATTGAGATTTTGGGCTGCATCGTTCAATTGTTGAGTGCCTACTTTGGTTTGAGTAATACCACTAGCAGTTTCTTTTGCCGCTAGGTTGAGGCTATTCATCGCCTCCACTACTTGTTGAATGGCCACTGCTTGTTGTTGAGCAGTTAGAGAAATTTGTTGATTGTTCAATACCACATTGTTAACAGCATTTGCTATTTCCGAGAAAGCTGCTGCCGTTTCTTGACTAATTTTGGTTCCTTCTTCTACTGTTTTAGTACCTTCCTTGGTCACCGTTACGGTAGAATTTATCGCATTCTTGATATCATCTACTAGGCGGTTAATTTTCGCGGCTGATTTCTTACTTTTATCTGCTAGTTTGCGGATTTCTGTGGCTATTACAGTAAAACCTTTGGCGTTTTCGCCGGCCCGGACTGCTTCTACTGAGGCATTCAGTGCCAGCATATTTGTTTGATTGGCTAAATCTGTGACATCAGTAGAGATATCGCCAATCTGATGGGTTTGTTCGCTCAAGTTCAGAATTTGTGCTGCTATCGCCCCGACATTTTCTTTCAATATTGTCATCGATTCCAGCGTTTGCTCCACTGCTAGGGTTCCCTTTTCAGCGATCTTTAAAGCTTGCCGTGCAGATTCAGCACCAGCTTGGGCTTGCTGGGCTGATTGCTGGGAAGCAGCGCCCAACTCATCCATTGTGATTGTAGTTTGATTTACAGATCTCGATTGCTGTGCTGCTGTGCGTTCCTGTTGTTCAACTGTGGCCGCAATTTCTGTGGAAGAACTGGCGATCGTATTTGCTACCTGATTGATTGGTCGGATAATTTTATTTGAAATAAACAAGACAATAAAGGAACCCAATACTACAGCAATAACCGTACCCCCTATAGAAACAATCGTCGCTAATTGCTCCGACTGTTTTGCTAATTTTGTTCGTTGAACCAGTAGAGTATCTTCTACCTTAAGCATTTCTGCCAGCTTATCCCTAATTTCATCCATAAATATCTTGCCTTTACCTGAAATCACCAAGGCTCTTAGCTCTGGTTCTTTTCCAGCCCTTTTCAGGGATATAGTTTCCGCTAATTCATCTAGTTTTTGCTGACCCAAGTTTTCAACTTGCTCCAAATTTTTAACTTGTTCAGGGTTATCTTTTATTAGCTCTTTTGTCTCATTTACTGTTTTATAAAAGGCGACTGTCCCATTTTTGTAAGGTTCTAAAAATTCCTCGTTTCCAGTGAATATAAACCCCCGCTGTCCTGTTTCAGCATCCAATAAATCTTTTTCTATAGCTTGCAAGTTGGTCTTGACTACATAAGTGTGCGTTTGCAACTCAATAGCTTGGGCTAAATTATCCATACTCAATTTAGTGGCCAATCCGATGCTAATCATTAACAAAAAAATTGAGCCGAAGCCTAACGGAACTACTTTACTAAGCCGAATAATATTTTGCGACATTGCCATTTTTACTCCTTGATTAGTTATTTACTTTGGCAAAACAGATAGTGTGAAAAATGATTTCTTGCGTAAGTCCTATTAAAATAAGTTGCTAATTATGTCCTATAAATTGATTCACCCTCTTCCCAAGCCTTCTGCCACCTCCGCCTGCCCCTCCTAAAAGAGCAAGGGGAAAAGGAAAAAATTTTATAGATGGGCGAGAAGCTTTAATCCTACTCTTACTGCCCTTATCCCCTGGTGCAGAATTGCGGGCTGGGGGATGAGGGGGAATAACTAGCAACTTGCGTTATTAGCCTATTTCTTTACGCAGATATCCGTCGATGTTAGTAGGGTTTTTCACTAGCGGATCTAGGGGCGGGTTTAATGGGGAATATAATAAATATGGGAGCATCTCATATTTGTAAAAACACTTCTTCTGGCTCCTTCCTTCTGACTCTTTCCTCCTGGCTCCTGGCTCCCAACTCCCAACTCCCATTTCTACCTTGGCTGCTTTCATTGAGATGCTCCCATAAATATTATTACTTGACATCCACAGAAAACCAGCCTCTACCCACTAACTTAGACAATTGAATTGAGATTTTGGGCTGCATCGTTCAGTTGTTGAGTGCCTACTTTGGTTTGAGTAATACCACTAGCGGTTTCTTGTGCCGATAGGTTGAGGCTGTTCATCGCATCGGCTACTTGTTGAATGGCCACTGCTTGTTGTTGAGCAGTTAGAGAAATCTGTTGATTGTTCAATACCACATTGTTAACAGCATTTGCCACTTCCGAGAAAGCTGCTGCCGTTTCTTGACTGATTTTTGTTCCTTCTTCTACTGTTTTAGTACCTTCCTTGGTCACCGTTACGGTAGAATTTATCGCATTCTTGATATCATCTACTAGGCGGTTAATTTTCGCGGCTGATTTCTTACTTTTATCTGCTAGTTTGCGGATTTCTGTGGCTATTACAGTAAAACCTTTGGCGTTTTCGCCGGCCCGGACTGCTTCTACTGAGGCATTCAGTGCCAGCATATTTGTTTGATTGGCTAAATCTGTCACATCAGTAGAGATATCGCCAATCTGATGGGTTTGTTCGCTCAAGTTCAGAATTTGTGCTGCTATCGCCCCGACATTTTCTTTCAATATTGTCATCGATTCCAGGGTTTGCTCCACTGCTAGGGTTCCCTTTTCAGCGATCTTTAAAGCTTGCCGTGCAGATTCAGCACCAGCTTGGGCTTGCTGGGCTGATTGCTGGGAAGCAGCGCCCAACTCATCCATTGTGGTTGTAGTTTGATTTACAGATCTCGATTGCTGTGCTGCTGTGCGTTCCTGTTGTTCAACTGTGGCCGCAATTTCTGTGGAAGAACTAACAATCATATTGACTGACTGATTCATGCTCTTTGCAATGCCTGAAGCAATCCACAGAGCGATCGCAATTGCCGTAAGTGCAGCTAAAGCAGTGCTTAAAATTACGACTGTAGTCAGGAACTGCAAAGCTTGAATTTGCTCTTCTTCTCTGTCAGCCAAAATTTGTTCCTGGGTGCTTTGAAACTCCTTAGCTATAGCATCAACCTGACGAAGCTTTGGTACAATTTGTGTCTTCCACAAGTTAAGTCCATCGTCTCGCTTACCTTGATCAACCAAAGAAAAGGCTTGTCTATAGCCTTGGTCTATCTGATCTTGTAATACATTCATTTCATCTAGCCGCTGGAGCTGCTTCGGGTTTTGAACCCGCTTAAGTAAATCCTGATAGAAGTAGTCAAAGCTGTTTACCTGTTCATTGTATTCAGTTAAGAAATCACTTTCTTGTGCCAAAAAATAGCCACGAGCCGCTTTTTGCATACCTGAGAATCCCAGTTGAAGATCTTTTAAACCTATAACAATGGCATTAGAGTTATTGAGAATTTTTGCTTTTTCTTCTACTTCTTTAGCATTGAAAAAAACCAAAGTAGCTGCTCCAACTGAAAGCAAAATCGGTAGAGAATATCCCCACAGAATACGATCTCTTAATTTGGTGGCTTTGAAGTTAATCATCTTAATTTTTTCCTGTCTTTAGAAACAAACAAATTAATCCCCTTCAAAGCAATGGGAACTGCATATCCGAGTTGCCTCCGGTTTCTCAGCTTTAAGTTGGCAAACATGGCAATATCTCCTGTTGGGTTAGGTCGCTGAATTATCTGATTCTCAACCATTGACTCAGACTCATCAAGAAAAACTTGAAAAAACTTAATATCGAGCAAGCTATGCAAATCAAAGTCTTTAGGATTGATGGTTGTTTCGCCTGCTTCGATTTTGGATAAATCCTGTTTATTCGATTGTAGCGGGAAATTCAGGAACCAAACCCAAACATCGTCAAATTCTCTCCCCCACTCTTCCTCTCTCCCACTCTTCCTCTCTCCTACTATTGATTGGGGTTCCAGTCGATCGTATAAATGTTACAACCTAGTTAAGCAACAAAATTTTGAGTTCATGGAAATAGTAGTGACGCTGGTGCTGGGTTCGGTGCTGTTTGTTTGGGGAATGCGGTTCGGGCGGGTGTTAGTTCGATCGGGAGTGACGGCTAACGATTTATTTAAGGGCAGAAATTCGATCGCCCTAGCTTTTTTGGTTTTTTATATTGCCTTGCTGCTACTGGCTCTAAATATGCCTCAAATGCCTGTTTTGCCGATCGAGTGGCGCTTTCACGGGATGCGAGTTACTTGGACTTTGCTACGAGTGATGTTGATGGGAGTCTGCGGTATTGGCTTTAGTATAAGTTGGTTGACAGCGCGACCCCAAGTAATCGCAGTCATTTTAATTTGCTTGTTGGGATTGGGAGGATTTACAGGCGCTGAAAACTATTTCATGGCGCCAATTTACGATGATTTAATAGATAATTTGCAGCCAAACGGTGTATTTCGGCAAACATCTAACAGCAGTTGCGCCCCCGCGGCCCTAGCAACAGTGTTAAGGCGTTGGGGAATCGAGGCGACGGAATCGAGTGTAGCGCGTTTTGCCCGGACGAGTCGCTTGGGAACTTCCATGCCGCAGTTAATTATAGCAGCAAGAGCTTTGGGCGTAAATGCGATCGAACTAAGGCCTACTTGGGAGCAAATTCAGCAAATTAATCGCCCCGGAGTGCTAGCAGTTTGGCTATTTGACGGCCCTCGGAAGCTACCCCACGCGGTCGCTTTGCTCGGCATGAATGACAGTGTAGCTGCCATTGGAGACCCGGCGCGGGGCAGGATTTTCTATTTAGATAGGGCAACTTTTACCCAGATTTGGCGCGAAGAATACGTGCCGATTTTTCGTTCGGCGGATATCTTGTTAAGTGACAAACAAGCTGTTGACTATTTGAGTAAGTTAGGATATAATTCTGGTAATTTGCAAGCAGATATCGAGCGCTTTCAAACAGAGAAAAAATTAAAGGTCAGCGGCAAATTAGACCGAATGACTGAGTTAATGCTGAGCGGCAGTTTTTTGCAAGAAGTCCCCAGATTGGATGGGAAATAGTTATTGAAAATCGTCAACCGCAGAGGAACTATTGACCGACAGAGAAGAGGAATCATGCGGTTTTTTTCAAACAATCTTTGAGTCATTCGTTCCTCGATATCGCAAATATTCGATCGCCCCAGCAGATGATCGACGATCGGACCTTGGTAGGGTGGCTGCATGAAATTACCGTAAGCGTAGGCAGTTGCATCTAATTCCTCCTATATTCTTACGGTCGATCGCACCTTGATCACGCCTCACCGTTTTTGACAATTGGGAACAGTTGAATCGCTCATTTTAGGCTCAGACAGCTTGACTTCCCATCCAGGTAAATTCCACCAATTAACTCGCTGATTCGGCTGAATCCAGAAGTTTAGTTGTGTAATCTTACCATCCTCAAATCTGAGTGTGGGAAAGTTAGGATAACTGGTATCATCGGTTTCGCGATAAGTGCGTCCCAGGTAATTTAGGCAGGTAGTTAATCCCTCAGTAATTCCCAATTCTTCGACTCCCGTTCCCTTCAATTTGGCATCATCGTAGCTGAAAGAACCGTCGAATGAATTGCCCGCTAACCCGCCTTTGGTAACAGTGATGGTGAAATCGTAGGTTACAGGAACTGCGTCGGCTTGGGTTGCAGTGACAACTGTGCTCAGAAGAGTCGTGGCGATGGCTACCGAGAGTTTTGAAATTGCTCGCACACTCGCATCCCGAAAAGGAACAACACTATAAATTTCGCTTGCAGCCATCGGGAAACTCCTTGATTACACTTCTACAGTAAGTGATTTTTCGGATATGATATCATAAGTAATCCGTTAAATGCGATCGCAGCCGAGGGCCAAGCGACCAAAAATTACCGCATCTGGTTCATAATGTATACTTTTGTTCCACTGAAAACTCCAACAGAAAATATTCGTCTTTAATCCGCCAGAATTAACTGAGTAGATTGAACTATATTCATTCCCGCCACCGCAAATTTTTGATAAGCTGCATCTGCTTGTTCCGTAAAATCAACCACACCTGAAATAACTACAGGCGAAGTGCAATCTTCCAGCAAATAAACCTTCTTTGCCAAATTCGGATCTCGCGCCAAAATTTCCGTTAACAAATCATCAATTGTCCAAGCAACGCAGTGGCTTTTGGCTTGTCCGGCAATAATTACTGCATCAAAATCCAGCAACTTATCAATAAACTTAGTATTCTTTTCAGCAATCGGATTGCCGTCGAATCCATCTAAAACTTCCGGTCGCAAAACCGAATAGTTTTCGGTCAGCGGATTCCCCCCTTTTATTTCAAAAAGTGCTTGGCTGTTGCGGGCTATAGTATGAAAAAATATTGCTTCTTCCACCGCAGAAACCAGCGCGTGTCCGATGCCGCCCAGCATCGAGTGATAGGGCCAAATTGTCAGGGGATATTTCCCATCGGCGCTGAGTTTTTTGACGTAGTGGCAAGCCTGTTTTTCCAGTGCTGAAAAATTGCCACCGCTGATGCTATCGGGGACGGCTGGATTGACTTTCCAAATGCCTTTTTGGACATCATCGAGTGTAATAGAAGTTGCGGCGGGTAGGGGGTGTTCGCCAGCTTCGTTTATCCAAAAAATTGGATGAAAAATTTGCATGGCGGTGTGGGTGTCCATTGTCGGCGCAATGGTTGTAATCGCGTTTAAATTGCGGTAAATAAATTCGCACAGCCGCAGGTTGTCATCGACAGCACCGCTACCCGAACGCCCGCCCACAAATAATTCAAATTCGGGCAGACAAAAAGTATTTTGGGCATCGATTATCATCAAACAAATGCGGTTTTTGTCGCTGGATGCTGGTTGGATGTTGTGCTGCTTTGCCCAATCTTTCGCTTGGGTGGCGCGTTCTTGGTAGGGGACGCGCCAGACTTCGCCTACTTTTGTGGGGTCAAAATGTTCGGGGATTGAGAGTTGGGCTTTTGGTGTCATAACCTATCGCTTTTATGGTAGTTGACAGTAATAATTTAAGTTTGGAGTATAATGCTGATCAATATTTGCGGGTGAATCATGGCAAAAGAACGAATCCAAGATTATGCTAGGGTAAAATTTAAACGCATAGTGTTGTTTTTTTCGATCGCACTTTTGCTTGCTATCTTAATTGTAGCAACTAGATCTGCCTACGTTCAAGATGTTTTGAGAACTCTGTTAATGCGGATCGAGGATTTAGGGTGGTGGGGGCCAGTGGCTTTTGTAGCTACTTATAACTTGGCTACTGTGCTGTTTGTACCGGGTTCGGTACTGACGCTGGGAGGGGGGGCGATTTTTGGTTTGTGGTGGGGTTCTGTTTACGTTTTTGCGGCGTCCATTTTAGGTGCTGTATTTGCTTTTGCGATCGGGCGCTATTTGTGCCGCGATCGCGTGGTAAAATATATGGAATCTCACCCCAAGTTTAAAGCTCTCGATCGCGCAGTTTGCCAACAAGGATTAAAAATAGTTTTTTTGACTCGTCTTTGTCCTTTATTTCCTTTCAACTTATTGAATTACGCTCTGGGAATTACTCAAGTTTCTTTGAAAGATTACGTGCTAGGTTCCTTTGGCATGATACCGGGTACAATTATGTATGTTTACTCGGGTTCTTTGGTGGGAGAGGTTGCTGCGATAGGCACGGCAACTGTGTATGAAAGTCCTCAAGATTCCGCAGTAAAATGGTTGATTAATATTATCAGTTTTCTTGCTACTGTCGCTGTTACTGTATTTATCACTCGCATAGCCAGAAAAGCTTTGGAAAAAAGTATTTAATTAGGAGAATTGGCCAATGTCGCAGTCAAAAGTTGATCGCGTAACTGTCCCCCCGATGGACGAGCACAACCAAAAATTAGTCTCCTATTTGCATCCCCCCGATTGGGTAAATCCGCAGCCGGCTAGTTCTTATAATTTAGTAGTAATTGGCGCGGGGCCCGCTGGATTAATTGTTGCTGCCGGTGCCGCGGGTTTGGGCGCGAAAGTTGCTTTGATTGAAAAACATTTGATGGGCGGCGACTGTTTGAATGTCGGTTGTGTGCCGTCAAAAGCTTTAATTCGATCGTCCCGCACTGTCGGCGATCTCTGGGAAGCAAGTAAATTTGGTGTTAATGTTTCTGACAGTGTAGAAGTGGATTTTGCCGCAGTGATGGAACGGCTGCGCCGCATCAGGGCGGGAATCAGCGATGTTGATTCTGTTGAACGCTACCAGCACAAATTAGGAGTCGATGTTTTCTTAGGCTCCGGTCGTTTTACTAGCAATTCTACCATAGAAGTTGCAGGTCAAACTCTCCGCTTTAAAAAAGCAGTAATTGCCACAGGTGCAAGGGCGCTAGAACCACAAATTCCCGGCTTACAAGAAGCTGGATATCTGACAAATGAAACTGTCTTTAACCTCACGGAAAGACCTCAGCGTTTGGCAGTAATTGGCGCAGGGCCGATCGGCTGCGAATTGGCTCAAGCCTTTCGGCGGCTGGGTTCGGAAGTCGTGTTGCTGCACAAAAATGCTCAGATTTTAGACAAGGAAGATGCGGATGCTGCTAAAATCGTGCAGCAGGCTTTTGTACGGGAAGGAATTCAACTAATACTAGAATCCACAGTAGATCGTGTTGAGAAAACAAATGCAGGCAAAGTAATTTATTATAAATCTCAAGGTAAGGAAGCATCGGTAACAGTAAATGAAATTATTGTGAGTACAGGGCGATCGCCTAACGTGGAAGGGTTGAATCTGGAGGCGATCGGTGTTGAATACGATACACACACAGGTGTATTTGTCAACGACAGTTTACAAACTACTAATCCCCGCATTTATGCCGCAGGCGATATTTGCATGAAACATAAATTTACTCACGCTGCTGATTTTGCCGCGAGAATGGTAATTCAAAACACTCTATTTTTCGGGCGCAAAAAGCTCAGCGCTTTGACGATACCTTGGTGTACTTACACAGACCCGGAAATTGCGCGCGTCGGAATTGGGGAACACGATGCTAAGGAAAAAGGCATTGATATCGATACATTTTTAATTCCTTTCCATCAAGTCGATCGGGCAATTATTGACGGCGAAGAGGAAGGATTTGTGAAAATCCACGTCAAGAAAGGCAGCGATAAAATATTAGGTGCAACTATTGTAGCGCCGCACGCTGGGGATATGATTAGCGAGATTACTTTGGCAATGGTTAACAATATTGGTTTGGGAAAGATTGCTAGCACAATTCACCCGTATCCCACACAAGCTGATGCAATTCGGAAAGCGGGAGATGCTTACAATCGCACTCGTTTGACTCCGTTTGTGAAAAATTTGTTTAATCGCTGGCTGGCTTGGACGCGATAAGTAAATAATTGTGGAATAAGCATCTTGCTTGTTCATTATCGGCTTTTATGGGCCGCGTCTAAGCCCACCATAAACTAAATTTCACTCTCTGTGGAACAGGCATCTTGCCTGTTCATAAAAAAGCTGCAAAATTAGGTGTGTTTTTATCCTTCTGTTTCTGTTTCCAATCCAACACCTTCATACAAAAGTGCGATCGGCAAATCAAACCCAATACTTGATAAAGTTACAATCTCTCCAGCAGTGTAAGAATAGTACAGCCACATTCTCCCCTCTCCCCGACAGTAACGCTCAACAAAAATTTTTTGTGAATCAATCAATATATACTCTTGCAAAGTCGGAATTTTTAGGTAACAAGTGAGTTTTTCATCCCGATCTTTAGCACTTGTACTGGGAGAAAGAACTTCCACAATGATTTTAGGATTCTGAATGAATGTGCGGGAATTCATGTCTTGAGGGTCGCAACTGACTATCACATCAGGGTAGTAGTAACGGCTTTGAAAACTGACTTGCAATTTCACGTCTGACACGTTGATCCGACAGCCTCTAGAACGCAGATGCGGGTACAAGTTTCTGTAAAAGTTGAGTGCAAGATCGTTATGAGGAATTGTACTGCCTGTCATGGCAAAAACTTCGCCGTTGACATATTCGTGGCGAATCTCTTGTTGAGCTTCCCATTCGAGATATTCCTCAACGGTCATTTTTTGGGGTGGTTGGGGAATGGATATCATAACAAAATTTTTGTCAATGTTACTTTGAGTGTAGCATTAGGGGTAAAACAATGGTTGGAAGTTGCGATCGCCCGCGCAAACAAACCCTGCCTTAAAAATCCCCTTCATCTACTTGGAATACCGTCAATCCCAAGCTTCTCCACATATCAACAACTTGCTGGCGATCGTCCAAAATAAACTTAATGTTATATTTTCCTGCAATATGCCGCCGATAGAACTCCTCTTTAATAATCGAATCCTTCCTCATATCTCCGGTTTTCCGCATATAAAGATCGGCATAATTGACCTCATACTGCTGCAACCATTTTTTAGTTTGAGGCTGACAGTCATCCGTCCGGCCCGACACTACAATAATATGGGCGCTGGACTGCCACTTGCGAACGGTATCTAAAACTGGCGGATTGGGCAAATCGCGATCGCACCTCGAAGCATCAAAAGGATTTCTGCCATTGAGAAGTGCCAGCGTACCGTCCATATCAACAATAATTGCATCCGGCAAATCCGGGTTATATTCCGGCGGCGCAACCGGAACCCGCACATACTTATTGTACATCTTCATGATCACATCTTTGCCCACCGAATTAAGCCTTTTCAAATCCCGTTTAATACATTCCTCAACCGGAACTTTGAGAAAAGAATCATTAACTTCTACAACAGCTTTACCTTTAACCAACTCCTTGATATGCTCGATGTGAGGTCCAAAATTAGTATCATCAACAATGACGTGCTTGCCGCTTTCCAAAGCCATCAAAATAATCGTATCTCTCAACTGCACAATAAACTTTTCATTTGCCGGCGACCAATGAGAAGCGTGAGCCATTTCTCGGAGCAAATCTTTATTGCTACGCACCCACTTTGCAGGTTCAGACAGCAGCAATTCCCTAGCAAATTGAGATTTTCCCGAAGCAGGCAAACCGACCAGTACAATAACTCTTTTCATGGCAATTGGTAATGGTAATAGATAATTGGTAATTTTGCTAATTTGCAACTTAATTCTTTAGCCCGCGTCGGCGGACTTTGTTTGTGTAGGAGCGGTTTCAACCGCCGATTCTCTGCTCACAAACCTAGATGGATGTAATCTAAACCCAGCAACTCCTCTATTTTATGAATAGTAACATCACGGAGAGCTTCTTTCACTCCCGCAACTCTTCGGGCCCGCAAAGAAAACAAAATCCCGGAATACGGCAAATGTTTCACAGCTAATGCAAAATCTTTCTGAACTTCGATATGTTCGTGCTGTCGGTAAGCTTCCTCGATTTCTTCAACCAAAGATTGATATTTGTCTTTAACTTTTTGATACAACCCACTCCACTCAGGAAAATAAGCTAAAAACTCTTCTCCTTCATTAGTTAAAACAATTTCTATCAGGCGGGTGGTCGAAAACCCTTCGCGCAGATGGAAAATCGCCACATATTGCGGAGACTTAACTTTAACTCTGTTGAAGTTAGCATCGCAAATAATATATCCTTCCGAATCCATCGGATCTAAATGTTGAGCCGCTTCGATAACTTCTTTCCAGCTAGTTAAAGGATAGGATGCGACCAATTCCCATCCGTATTTATTTGCCCAAATACTCGGGTCGGTTTCTAGCAGCGTTTGAGTGTTGCGAACCCCGTGCAGCACGATTTGATTGTTTTGTTGCTGGACAACTATTCTATTGTAAGGCGTCATCAACTCAAATATAAAACACTGGTCGGTTTCTTGTGGCAATTGATATCCCAATTCTTGCCAGACTTTCCAAAAAAGTTCGGCAAAGCTGAACCCAAAACCATTAACTTCGCCGGCGGCGTCGGGAGTGCCGCTAGATTGCACTCTCCATTCTCCTTTATAAAAATACATTACAGTCAGAGAACCGTCTAGTTTTTGATAAACTTTGGCATTTCTCCAATCAATTGCAGCGGCGTGAATTTCTCCGTAATTAAAAAATTTGTCGTAGGGATAAGAAACTATCTGCCAATTTTGAGATGAATCTAAAATAATGCCTCGGCACTGCTGAACTATCTTTTCGCCTAGAGGAGATTCTATCTGGGAGTATTTCAGACAGACTAAATCGGGATATTGGCGGTGGCGGGTAACTTTGATATGATAAGTTTCGGACAAAGTTTCCAATCCGTGCTGGCGCAAATACTCTTGCAGTTCCACGATCGACTCCTAAATTGCTCGCTTTCTCTATATTATATATGACTTCATATTCTGCCAACCTTGTCAAGATAGTCAAAAAACATTTTTCCCGGAAAAGCGAGTGTTAATTTGGTATTTTGAATTATGGTTGTACATACGTGAATGCGGTTTGCCACCCAACTAAACTCTTGGAATATTAAGGAAAAAGACCGTGAAGAAGAAATTATTACTTTTGGCTACTTCTGCTGGTGTATTGACTGCTTTAGTACCTCTCTCGGTTGTTTTTGGCTCTTCGCAATTGTCGCAGCGACAATCGGGAACAACACAAATTGCTCAAGGAGGCACTGCGGTTCCGGTAAATCAAATTTTGCAAAAGTTAAAAGGCAAAACGCAAGTGCCTATTTTTATTCCCAGCAGGATTCCGCTTTCGGGAAAAATGTATTATCCAACTACAGCACAAGCAAACAGCTATGCTATTTCAATCGATCATAAACCAGATTGCGGCGGTACGACAGTTTGCTCTTTTGGGTCAATTCTAGGTCAAAAAGGCGGGGAGTTTACTACAAAACTAGAAGGGGTAACTAAGACGTTAAAAAATGTCAAACTTGCGGGCGGAGTGAAAGGAGTTTATCATAACGGTTGCGGGGCTTACTGCACAGCAACTCTTCAGTGGAAAACTCAGGGTTTTATGTATACCGTCGCCATTAAGAACGGACGAGAATCTGATGTAATTTCAATAGGAAATTCTGCTATTCAAGCTGGGAAGCGTTAAGTTTAGCAGTCGGGGAGGCGCAACTTCTATATGTAGGGTGCGTAAGGGCGCACCTTACCCTTATTGTATGATATATCTTAACTCGCACTCGCCCCTTACAAGATGCTATTGTTTTTTTGCGCTGACCTACTTAGGGAGAAATCAGGATGAGGGGAAGATGGCTATTTGCGGCGATTTTTGCTTGTGTGGTGACTGCTTTTACGATCGCACCTTTGACACCAAACTCAGCGTTAGCAAGGACTGAACTCCCGATTACAGAAATCCGCTGGTTTAATTATTCCCGTGAAGATAGCTGGCAACCGATACAATTTATTGTACCCGATCGCAATACTACACAATCTGCCGGCAGCTCCAAGTTGCGGTTGTACGATGTTCATATTGCCAAGATGTTTGAGATTTCGCGTTTTTTGTGCGATCGCGATCGGGCTTCTGAGGGTTACAATTGGTCTTATCAAGCAGAAAATGGCAGTATTGAGATGGGACGCTTCAAAATTACCTGCAATCTCGCCCGTTCCATAGCAACAGCTTACGGCTTAGGAAAACCCGAAATTACAGTGATTCGCCGCAACTTCAACCTGAACAACGGTCGCCCTTCTTTTGCACTAGAAAAATACTCGATTCCCACTCTCAACATTGCTAAAAATAGAGTTGTGCAGTGGAAAGAGTTTGTGCAAAAGTTTCCCTCAATCCCCGATTATTCAGGCGCAAAACAGGCTAACAGTCGTTTTCCTGCGAGTAACATCTTCAGACAAATCAAAGGCAAAACGCGAGTGCCTGTTTTTCTTCCGAGTAGACTTCCTTTATCTGACATTCAGCAACTTGATTTTGATGTGCAAGCTGGTGCCAACGGTTACATTGTGGGAATGTATTTAGGCAAAGGATGCCGTGCGGGAGCTTGTTATTTCGGCACAATCGAAGCTAAAAGAAATGAACCGTTTTCGCCTCCTTCGCTATTGCCACAGGATACTTACAGAAGCGTTGAATTGGCGGGCGGATTCAGGGGGATTTATTTCAATAATTGCGGTGCTTACTGCACTGCTTTTGTTGAGTGGCAAAGGTTAGGGGTGCTGTACCGAGTCACAAGGAAAAACGCACGGCAGCGAGAAGTTGTCCAGATAGCAAATTCTGCACTTCAAGCAGGACAGCGTTAAATTTTGGTTAGAAATGGAAAAGGTAGGCGCCAGCGAAGCTATCTTCCCGCAGCCGTTCCCGAAGGGTAGGGAATCGCCCTTTTGTCAAGGAAGCTGGTAAAAATAAATACGATCGACCTTTTCCACTCACAACTACATTTTTCTCTCCAAATCTCGCAACTTTTGAGCTAATTCTTTCTCGCTGCAGCTAAGCTAACTCCTCATGTCAACCAGATTCATCCGGCTCGACCCTAGGTAAATCGTACATTGCCGGCAGCCTTTGCTTCGGAATGTCGATCGCCCCCATGCCAGCGACGCCCAATGCTGGATGGGAAACATCATCAACGCTCACTGCTACTGGCAGTCAAAATCTGGTATTTCTATTTGATCGCCCGAATTATCCCAACCAGCAATTAAAGTCCCCACCTGCGGTACGCTAGATCAGGTGAATATATTGGCTGATTTCAAGCTATCCTCCGATCAATCTTATGTCCCCAACCACATCTGCCCCTTCCCGAACCGTTCGCATCGGTTCCCGCAAAAGCCAACTCGCTCTCGTGCAAACCCACTGGGTGCAAGAACAGCTACAGAAACACTTCCCGCAACACACTTTTGAAGTCCACACCATGTCCACCCAAGGGGACATAATTCTTGATGTCGCCCTCGCTAAAATTGGCGATAAAGGACTTTTCACCAAAGAATTAGAAACGGGGATGATTAACAATGAAACGGACTTTGCCGTTCATTCCCTCAAAGATTTGCCTACCAATTTGCCCGAAGGTTTAATTTTAGGATGCGTCACCGAACGGGAAAATCCCGCTGACGCCCTGGTAGTTCACTCCAAGCACAAAGATAAGCAACTCGACACCCTCCCAGAAGGTTCAGTAATCGGCACTTCTTCCCTGCGGCGGCTAGCTCAACTGCGACACCATTTCCCTCATTTTGAATTTAAAGATATTCGCGGCAATCTCAATACTAGACTCGCTAAATTAGATGAGGGCGGTTACGACGCGATTATTTTAGCAGTTGCCGGCCTCGAAAGATTGGGAATGGGCGATCGCATCCACCAAATTATCCCTGCTGAAATCTCCCTTCACGCCGTCGGACAAGGTGCTTTGGGCATCGAATGCCGCGCCGGAGACACCGAAATCATGGCAGTGATTAAAGCTCTCGAACACTCGGAAACCGCCCAAAGATGTTATGCTGAACGCGCATTTCTGCGGGAATTAGAAGGCGGCTGTCAAGTGCCGATCGGCGTCAATACCAAAATAGAAAACGGTCAATTAACCTTAACCGGAATGGTATCGAGTCTCGACGGCCAGCGATTCGTCAAAGATACTGTTTCCGGCGCCGCCGAGACTGCTGAAATGCTGGGAATTGACCTCGCTCACCGACTGCGCCAACAGGGTGCTAGTGCAATTTTGGAGGAAATATTTGTCGAAGTTCAACGTGGTTCATAAAACCGATCCGCATCTGTTTGTAAATGCTTTGAGACGCAATATATCGCCTTTTGTAAAATAAAAATAACAGGCGGTTTGCTTTGGCTTTCACAGGTAGAGTAGCAGTCTGATTGTAGATTTTTGATGGGATTTTAGGTAGGACTTGTGCGATAGATTTCAAAAATATCTGACTAATTTAGGACGATCCGCACGGGTGTTAAGCAACCCGGTTTCTGATGTAAGTCTCGCTGTATAGCCCAAGATTTATGGTAAAAACCGGTTTTTTTTTCGTAAGTCCTATAATTCTTAACATCCCCATCCACAATCTACAATCAAACATCCAAAATTAATCAGCAATTTATTTCAGGTAAAGGCCCAATATGAGCGCTAGAGAAATTCAATTAAAGCTGGAATTGAAAAAGGTTCAGCAACTATATAGAAAAATGCAAGCAGACCAACAAGCTTTGCAGAAGCAATTGAAAGAGTTCAAAACTCAAGCAGGAAATTTTTCTGATGTAGTCGAGCAAGTCTTGCCGTCCTTAGTTTCAATTTACGTCATGGATTGGGATACAGAAGAAGAGATTTCTTCAGGAAGTGGGTTCTTTGTATCGCCGGACATAATTGTTACGAACTATCACGTTGTAGAAGATATTGCCGATCAAGATTACTTCTATGAAGAAGATGAAATCGAACAGGTTTTAGTCGAAACTCACGACGGAAAATTGAGATTGGCCGAGGTGGTGTTTACTGGTAATGCTGAAGAAGATTTAGCATTACTATTAATTAGCGATTTTACCTTCGACCAGAACACAGGGGAACAAGTGGACTCTCCCCAAGAATATCCTCCCCTAGAGTTGTCTTTTGATGTCAAAGTGGGAGATAGAGTAATTGCCGTCGGCAATCCTTTGGGGCAGTTTGCTTCAACTGTAACTCAAGGTATTGTGAGTGCAATTCGCGAACCAGAGGAATATGAGGAAGGCGACGATGAAGATGATGTTGCTGAGGTGAAGGTGTTGCAAACTGATGCGGCGATTAATCCGGGAAATTCTGGCGGCCCGTTGATTAATATGGCTGGTCAAGTGGTTGGTGTGAATACCTGGGGATTGGAAGATGCCGACAGTATTAATTTGGCGATCGCCTCTGAAGCTTTGGATGATTTTCTAGCGGGATTTGAGGAGACATTTGAGGAGAATTCTCAGAATTAGTCGGGAGTTATCCGTAATAGTGTGATTCGGGCGATCGCCCTTGTTCTCAGAGGGGATGGAAAAGGCGATCGCTATTTTTTTAATTACATACTGAATTACATACTGAGGGCTTTTGGTTCAGTTTTACTAATGCGTAAAAAATCTCAAACAGCATACCCTTTTTGATGTTTACCGTCATTCAGAAACTGACATATAAATTTGATTATATCCTGAAAATTGTCGCGGGAGGGGAGTCGGGGCGAGGACTATTTTTTTCACTGCACAGCGACGCGGATGGAAAAAGGGCGATCGCATTCTTGAGTAAACTGCGATCGCTACAGCAACTCAGATTTATAAGTAGTTAGACAGAATTAATTACACAAATACATAGTAGAATGATATTCCAGGCAAAATTATGAGTTAATTAGA